>JAHEMB010000149.1 GCA_024643915.1 Rhodothermaceae bacterium
GAAGGGGGCTCTTGCTAAGACGGTCAGATACGGCGCGGGGATGTGCCCCGCCATGCGCTTTCTTGACTCGCTATGAAGACCTGACATGAGACGCCTCTTCACGTTGCTCGCGATGCTCCTTCTTCTGCCGGGTGCCGCGCAGATGACCCGGGCGCAGGAGGCAGGCCGGCCCAGCGAGGCCCCACAGGGCCGGATCAGCGGCCTCGTCGTGGATGCGGAAACGGCTGAACCCATCGCCTCGGCGACGGTGGGCGTCTGGCGCAGCCCCGATTCCACGCTCGTCACCGGCGCCGTCACCTCAAACGTGGGCCGCTTCGCTATCGAAGGGTTGCGGGACGGCGCGTACTACGTCACGGTCAGCTTCGTGGGGTACGAGACCCAAACGCTTCCCGGCGTCGTGCTCGGCAGCGCCGGGCGGCGGGCCGATCTCGGCTCGATCCGCCTCGCGCCGGATACGCAGATGCTCGACGAGGTAGAGATCGCAGCGGAACGGGCCGCCGTCCAGATCCAGATTGACCGCACGGTCTACAACACCGCCGATACGCCCGTGGCGGTGGGCGGGACGGCCACCAACGTGCTGGAGACGATCCCTTCCATCGACGTGGACGTGGACGGCAACATCAGCCTGCGCGGCAGCGGCAACGTCGCCGTGCTCGTCAACGGGCGCCCGGCGCCGGTCAGCGCCGAGTACATCGCCTCGTACCTGCGCCAGCTTCCCGCCGGCGCCATCGACCGGGTGGAGGTCATCCCCAACCCTTCGGCGCGCTACGAGCCCGACGGGATGGGCGGCATCATCAACATCGTGCTGAAAGAGGAGGCCGAGCTTGGCCTGGGCGGCACCCTCGTCGCCGGGGGCGATTCGCAGGGCGGCTACAACGCCAGCGGCACGTTCACCTACGGGCGCGGGCCGCTCAACCTGGCGGCCACCTACGGCTTTCGGCAAGAAGAAGGCATCGGCGGCGGTAGCAGCTTCCGCATCAATCGCTACGCCGACCCCCTCACGTTCTTCGACCAGGTGGAGGACGAGGACGAAGCCGAGACGTCGCACCGGCTCAGCCTGTCGGCGGACTACCAGCTTACGGCGCAGACCTCGATCAACGCCTCGGCCCAGGCCGGCGCGGAGGACGAGTGGGAAGAAGAGGCTGCCCGTTTTCTCGAACTCGATGCGGCCCGCGATCCGCTCAACAGCTACCGGCGCCTGGTCGAGGAAAACGGCAACGGCTGGAACGCCGACTTCCGCCTCGGCCTTACACACAGCTTCGATGGGGTGAGCACGCGCCGGGCGGGGGGCTCGTCCGGGAGGGATTTCGGCCGGAGAGGCCGGGGCGGGCGCGGCAGGGGCGGCCCCTCCGGCGGCGCCTCAGGCAGCGGCAACGTCGGCCACAGTCTTACGGTGGAGGCCCGCTTCGACGCCTCCGCCAACGACAATGAGGACCTTTTTACGGAGTTTGTCGCCGACGGGGACGCGCTGCGGGAACGCCAGAACGGCTACACCGACCGCAACCGCCGGGAGGGATCACTCCAGATCGATTACGTGCGTCCCCTGACCGGCTTCCGGCTGGAGGCCGGATACAAAGGCGATCTCGAAAAACTCTATTCGGACCTCTACTCGGAGAGCGCGGAAGGCGAGGACCCTCTCGCACCGGACCTGGGCCTCATCAACACGTTCGATTACGACCAGTCCATCCACGCGGTCTATGCCCAACTCGCCCGCCAGTGGGGGCCCCTCGGCGTGCAGGCCGGCCTCCGCGCCGAGACGGCCCAGACGACCTTCACCCTCCAGAACACGAATGAGGCGTTCGACAACGACTACGTCAGCCTCTTCCCGAGCGCCTTCTTCACCTACAAGCTCTCCGAGACGCATCTGGTGAAGGCGAGCTACAGCCGCCGCATCCACCGGCCCCGGTCGCGGTCCCTCAACCCCTTCCCGAGCTACGACGACCCGCTCAACATCCGCGTTGGCAACCCGGCCCTCAAGCCCGAATACATCGACGCACTCGAAGCGGGCTACGTGCACCTCGCGCCCTGGGGCTCAGTCACGCTGACGCCCTACTACCGGCGCACGACGGATGTGATGCGGCGCTTCCAAAACCTCCGCGACGACGGCGTGACGGTCCGCACGGTGGATAATTTCGACACGTCCACCTCTTCCGGCGTCGAGCTGATCACCTCGATGGATGCCCAGGCGCTGCTGCCCGGCCTGCGCGGCTACGTCAGCTTCGAGGGCTTCCGCATGGTCACCGACGGCTCCAATGTGGATACTGATTTCCAGAACAACGCCTTCGGGTGGGGCGGGCGCCTCAACGCGAGCTACGACCTCGGCAATCCGTTCGGCGTCGGCGGCCTCGATCTGCAAACGACCTTCCGCTACCGCGCCCCGATGGCGACGGAGCAGGGCCGCAGCGGCTCCTTCACGTGGATGGACGTGGCCCTGCGGCAGGCGCTTTTCCAGGAGCGCGCCAGCCTCACGCTCCGCGCGCGCGACCTGCTCGGCACCGCCGGCTTCACGTACATCATCGATCAGCCGGAACTCTACAACGCGTTCGAGCGAGACTTCGGCGCGCAGGCGGTGGGGGTGACCTTCACCTACTCGTTCGGCCAGGAGCAACAGAACCGCCGCAGGCAGCGCCGGGACGAAGGGGAGGACTTCGAGCAGGGCGAGATGGAGTAGCGCTACAGATCCGCCGAGGCTACAGATCCGCCGAGGCTACAGATCCGCCGAGGCTACAGATCCGCCGAGGCTACAGATCCGCCGAGGCTACAGATCCGCCGAGGCTACAGATCCGCCGAGGCTACAGATCCGCCGGGTCTCTCTCCAAATCCCATAAACGTTATAGCTGACTACCGGCATCTCCTCATCGGCGCCGCGTCGCGAGCCGCCGTGGCCGATGTGGGCCTGCTCCTGCTGCGTGGCTTCACGGGCCTGTGCGTTTGCCTTGGCGCACGGGCTGGGCAAGATCCCGCCCTCCGATAGATTCATCGGGATGGTCGAAGGGTTCGGGTTTCCAACTCCGGAATTCTTCGCCTGGGGCTCGGGCTTCGCCGAGTTCGCATGCGGGCTGATGCTGGGGTCACGCTGCAGGAGGCGACGCACGACCTGGCCCTGGCGCGTTTCCTCCGCGTGGCGGACAGGCACCCGCTGAGCTACTATGCACCGCGCGTGCCCTGGACGTGCCTTCTCGAAGTCGGGCCGGGAAGGCAAGGTCTGCCTGCAGAACTCACTCGCCCGCGACTACGTCGAGGTGCATCGGAGTGCGTTCCCGCTGAACAGGATCGAACTCCCCGATCCAGACACGTGGTCTGCCATCCACACAGCGAGCCTCGCGGCCGTTTCCCGGAAGCCGCTCAAGTACGCCTCCCCGCGATAGGCCGAGAGGAAGAGAGCGAGGAGCGGAGGCAGCAGCTGCACACATAGATCGCTGTTACCCACATACCCGGTCTGTTTTGTTACCCATGTGCCCGTCCTTTCAATGTCTCCATACCCCTATCCTCCCAGACCATCTTGTTCAGGTTGACCGGCGAAAAGCATACGGACCCACGTGTGCGCAGGCTTCAGCAAGGTGACACGACATGATTTTCGAGCGTGCCGATGGGATCAATGGTGATCCGGACCAGGTCGCCTGCCTGAAGCGTGAAGTTATCCGGCGGCACGATGCCGGTGCCCGTCAGGAGAAAACAGCCCTGCGGGAAGCTGTTGTCGCGGAAGAGGTAGGCGACCAACTCCTCCGGCGTCCGCTTCATGACCGACAAGGCGGTGGCTCCTTCGTAGGCCGCCTTGCCGTCGCGCAGGATGGTGAGTTGGATCGGGGTATCGGGCGGCAACGGCCCGGAGGCAAGCAAGAGCCCGGGCCCGAGCCCGCAACACTGGTCGTAGACTTTGGCTTGCGGCAGGTAGAGCGGGTTTTCTCCCTCGATGTCGCGCGCACTCATATCATTGCCGATGGTGTAGCCTATGATCTGCCCCGCCGCGTTGACGGCCAGCGCCAGCTCCGGCTCCGGGACGCTCCAGCCCGAGTCCCGGCGCACCCGAACCGCCTGCCCGTGGCCGGCTACCCGGTGGGCCGTTGCCTTGAAGAAGAGCTCCGGGCGCGCGGCCTCGTAGACGCGGTCGTAGAAGTCACCGCCCCTGGCTTCTTTCGACTCCTCCATCCGGGCGGTCTTGCTGCGCTGGTAGGTTACCCCCGCGGCCCATACCTCCTGTCCTTCGATGGGCGGCAGCAGGCGGTCCGGGGCAGGAAAGTCCACCTCCGGGGCGGTCTCCGGCGCCTGCATCAGGCGAGCCTGTAAGTCGGTGGCGTTAAAGAGCCCATCCCAGGTGCTTGCCCGAACTTTGAAGTAGCGTCCTTCGTGTTCGACAAGGGGACCGTTCGTGCTTCGGTAGAGCTTGAGGGACATTGGCTTCGCCGGGAACGTGAGCGTTTGGCGTCGTTCAAGACGGGGGTGGTAAAAATAGGGCAAATCATATTATCTTTCCTGGGCTAATGGTCCCCGTTTGCTCATGGCCGCTTCGTCCGTCGTCGATCATCTCCTCTTCCCGCCCGACCCGTCGGTGCTGGACGTGCAGACGCACGCCCCCGGCCCGGAAGGAGGGATGCCCGTCACCGCCGAGATGTTGCGGGAGGCCCCCAGTGGCAACATCTTCGCGCTAACGCAGAACATCGGGATGGGCTGGCGGCCCGAGGAGGCTGGCCGCAAACCGTTTCTCATCCTCAGCACGGCCGGCGGCCTACGCGCGCCCGACGGCACGCCCATCGCGCTGGGCTACCACACCGGCCACTGGGAGATCGGCCTGCTGGTGCAGGAGGCCGCGCACGAGATCCGGCGCCTCGGCGCCATCCCGTTCGCCGGCTTCTGCTCCGACCCCTGCGACGGGCGGATTCAGGGCACCGCCGGGATGATGGACAGCCTGCCCTACCGCAACGATGCCGCCCTCGTACTGCGCCGCCTCATTCGGTGCCTGCCGACGCGGCGCGGGGTGATGGGGATCGCCACCTGCGATAAGGGTCTGCCCGCGATGATGATGGCCCTGGCCGCCCTCGGCGACCTGCCCGGCGCGCTCGTGCCCGGCGGCGTCACGCTCCCGTCCACACACGGTGAAGACCTGGGTGCCGTGCAAAGCCTCTCGGCGCGCTTCGCGCAGGGCGAGATCACGCTTGAGTACGCGCAGGAGATGGGCTGCAAGGCGTGTGGCTCGCCCGGCGGTGGCTGCCAGTTTCTCGGCACGGCCGCCACCTCGCAGGTCGTGGCCGAGGCGCTCGGGCTTACCGTCGTGCACGCTGCGCTCGCGCCCTCTGGACAGCCGATCTGGAAGGATCTGGCGCGGGCCTCCGCCCGGTCGCTCGTTACGATGGAGCAGCAGGGGCGCCGGATGCGCGAGATCCTCACGGAGGCGGCCCTGCACAACGCGATGGTGGTGCACGCCGCTTTCGGCGGCTCGACGAACCTGCTCTTGCACGTGCCGGCCCTTGCCCACGCCGCCGGCTTGCCGCGACCCTCCGTTGAGGACTGGATCGCCGTGAACCGCAGGGTACCCCGCCTCGTCGATGTGCTCCCCAACGGCCCGGTCGGGCACCCGACGGTGCGCGTCTTCCTGGCCGGCGGTGTCCCCGAGGTAATGCTGCACCTGCGCCGCCTGAACCTGCTCGATCTGAACGTCGAGACGGCCTCGGGGGTGCGATTGGGCCCGTTACTGGAACGGTGGGCCACGTCCGAGCGCCGCGCCCGCCTGCGCGAGGTACTCCGCGCCCGAGACGGCATTGACCCGGACGACGTAATCCTTGCGCCGGACCGCGCTGCGGCGCGCGGCCTGACCAACACGGTCACCTTCCCCCGGGGCAACCTCGCCCCGGAAGGCTCGGTGATCAAGAGCACGGCAATCGATCCCTCGGTGGTGGATGCCGACGGGGTGTACCGCAAGCGCGGTCCGGCGCGCGTTTTCACCCGCGAGCCGGCAGCGATAGCCGCCATTAAGGCGGGCGCGGTCAAGGCGGGCGACGTGCTGGTGCTGCTCTGCGCGGGACCGATGGGCAGCGGGATGGAAGAAACCTATCAGGTGACGGCGGCCCTGAAGTATGTCTCCTGGGGCAAGCACGTGGCGCTCGTCACCGACGCCCGCTTCAGCGGGGTGAGCACGGGCGCCTGCATCGGCCACGTCGGCCCGGAAGCCCTCGCGGGTGGGCCCATCGGGAAGCTCCTCGACGGCGACGTCATCGAGATCGTCATCGACCGGAACCGCCTGGAAGGGGCGCTCAACCTCATCGGGGAGGCCGGCGACGCGCCCGAGGGCTGGAGCATCGCGCGCGGCGAAGCGCTCCTGGCCGACCGTCTCCCCCGTCCGGACCTCGCGCCGCGCCCCGACCTTCCTGACGACACGCGCCTCTGGGCCGCCCTGCAAGCTGCCGGCGGCGGCACCTGGGGCGGCTGCGTCTACGATGTCGATCAGATCATCAGCCGCTTGCAGGCCGATACGAGCCCGGCGAGCGTGCAGCCCGGCTGAGGAAAGAGAAGCGCCGGGCGACATAAACATCTAAAGGGCATTTTAGGGCTGCGCGCACGAGACTCTCTGCGTTCAGCCGCCTACGGCTCAGGCCGCGCCATCGGACGCCTCCTTCTTTCCGGCGTCGGGCTGTGGGCGTGGGTCGCTTCGTGTTGCAGCGCTCGCTATCCTTCCTCCTTTCCGAAAAGCCTCTCACCGCATGCTGCTCATCCTCCTGCTGCTCGCTAGCGTCGGGATCATCGTCTTTACGACGACGAAGCTGAACCTCCACGCCTTCCTGGCCTTGATCCTCGCGACGTTGTTCTTCGGGTTGGGCTCTGGGATGGATTTGCAGGTACTCATCGCCTCTATCGAAGAAGGGTTCGGCGGCGTGATCGGCAAGATCGGCATCGTTATCGTCGCCGGGATCATCATCGGCGCTTTCCTGGAGCGCTCCGGCGGGGCGGCGGCCATCGCGGCGTGGGTGTTGCAGCGCCTCGGGGCGAAGCGGGTGCCGCTCGCCATGGCGCTGGTCGGATACGTCACCGCGATCCCCGTCTTCGCCGACTCGGCCTTCGTGATGCTTGCTCCGCTGAACCAGGCCCTGACGCTACGTGCGAAGCTTTCCCTCGCCACGACGGTCATGGCGCTGGTGCTGGGGCTTCAGACGGCGCACACGATGGTGCCGCCGACGCCGGGGCCTATAGCCGCCGCCGGCATCCTGGGTGCCGACCTGGGCCTGGTGCTGCTGATCGGCCTGCCGATCACACTTGCCCTGGTGCTGCTGGGCCGATATTATGCCGAATGGTGGGCCGGCCGCGTGTACCTGGATCCGGCGGAAGGACTTCTCCCGGCCCAGCACGCCGCCCCAGAAGAAGCCCCCTCCCCGGCGAAAGCTTTCCTGCCTATCTTCGTTCCGCTCGTCCTCATCGTCCTGAAATCGGTTGCCGAACTCCCCGCGCGTCCCTTTGGAGAAGGGGGGGTGGCCGGCGCCATCGGGT
>JAHEMB010000150.1 GCA_024643915.1 Rhodothermaceae bacterium
CATCAGTGTGTGCGTCGTGCGGTCGTCCGAGAGGCTGGAGGGATCGTCGGGGTCGTGGCGGTAGTGGGTGAAGCGGCCCGTGGCCCGGTCGAGGCGGTTGAGCCCGCCATTCGAGGTGCCGACCCAGAGGTCGCCGTTCTCCGCCTCGGTGACGCTCCGCACATTGTCATGGGAGAGCGAGGTGGTGTCGAAGGGGATGGAGGTGTAGGCCTCGGCCGTGTGCCCGTCGTAGCGATGCAGGCCGCCCAGCGTAGAGATCCAGAGGAAGCCCTGGCGGTCCTGCATGATGTCGACCACCGAGCCCTGCATCAGGCCGTGTTCAATACCGAGGTGCTCGAAGCGGAGCGACGGGGCCTCGTTCGCTATCGCGTCGGGTAGTCTGTCCTCCAGGTCGTTCTGCGCCTGCGCCTCGGGAAGCAGCCCGGCCAGACCGCAAACGACGAGCAGTACACTCAACGCAAGACCCGGAAGCGCAGCGGGGAGATGGGCCATGAGCGCGTAGGGTTCACGGGAACGGTAGAACGGTAATAGAGCAAGCGTAAAGGCGATTCTCATCTCTCTCCTCGCGCAGCTCATGATGCTACCGCCAGGCGACCTAGCTGGTAAGTAGCAGCGATTGATATAGAATTATTGTAGAGGAAGTTACGAAATATTCCAAAGGGCGTCTCTGGCAAACTTTGAGATTTGGAGCTTCGAGGAGGCGAGAGAAATTGCCAACCGGCCAATCGACAACCGATCTTCAACTCATCCCGGCGGGGCTGCGCTTCGTGGCGGCGTATTCGCCCAGGCCGTTGGCTCCGGGCGCTTCCTGGCCGACGCCGGTGGGCGTGTAATGCCGCTTGAGCCAGCTACTGAGGCCGTCGAGGCCGGGGAATAGGACGCGCTCGGTGATGTTGGCCTGGTCGAGCTTGTCGCGCACCTCCCATTTCAACTCGGCGGGGAGGATGATTTTGCGCCAGACGACGTCACAGCATGCTCGTCCACTACATCACCATCGCGCATCTCGTCGGCGGGCTGATGCTGGCGGCGAAGCTCTTCACCCGGCTGGCGGCGCTCGTGCAGATCCCCATCCTCATCGGCGCCGTCTTCTTCGTCCACATCGAAGAGGGCCTCTTCGCGCCGGGGCAGTCGCTCAAACTGGCGGCGCTCGTCCTTTTCCTACTCATTCTCGTCGCCGTCTTTGGCCCCGGCCACTTCTCGCTCGATTACGTGCTCTTCAGAAAGAAGGTGGAGAAAGAAGCCGAGCGCGCACTTTCCGCCCTCGACCTCGGCGGTGGTCCCATCTCTCACCCCGAGCCAACGCACCACGAACGCCGCCCCGTGGCCGGCTAGAAGGGAAGGTTGAAGGTACGGCGTTGGGCTTTTTAGTGAACGAAGGAAAGGCGGGCGCCGTGCGTGCGGACCGGGTCCAGCAGGCCGTCTCGTACGCGGGCGTCGGCGCGGAGGCGGACGGCATAGACGCCCTCGCCCCGTGCGCCAATCTCGCGTTGCAAACCGTGCTGTGCCGTGGAAGGTGCAACGAGCGTCACGTTTGTTTCCTTCTTCTCGAAGACAGCCCTCCGCACGCCCTCGGTAGCGGGGACAGGGAGCGGTTGAGGCGGGGTGCCAAGGAGCGCTTCATACTTGCGCACGGCGGTAGCGAGGTCGTTCACCGCCACGTCGACGCCTGCGATGCCGAGGGCGCCGTTGGGATGGCGACGCAGCATGCCGTCGGGGACGCGCAAATGGCGAGGGGTAACGTCGCAGCAGAGGAAGGGCAGGCCCGTCTCTGCCGGCACGCCGAGCTGCCAGGCCACTTCAGCGCCATCGGGGCGGACGCGGCCGCCTGCCAGCGGCCCTTCAAGCGCCAGGCCCCTGCGCCGTGCCCGCGCCAGTTCGACCTCTATCCGCTCTGGGAGTAGGGCGAAATCGACGAGCCCCTCGCCGGCCACGCTCCGCAGCAGGAACCGCCGCTCCAGCGGCGGCCGCCCCTCCACAAGGGGATCGAGCAGGCGCATCCATCGAAGCAGTACGGCGAGCGGTCGAACCCATCGATATTTGAAAGCCACCAACTCCAGGTAGCTGCCGTCGCGGAAGGGGATGATGGCGTTGTGGGTGCGCCCCCCTGCGTGCTCCCCGCCCGGCACGACGTTGAACCCGAGGGTGATATAATTCTTGACGGCGCGTGGGAGATCGTCTACGAGAATGACGACGTGATCCAGGCGCAATTCGGCGACGGTATCGATAACTTCCATGGGAGGCGGGCGCGGTCTACTTCCTTCCTCTTTTTAACCACTGGCAAGCCCTTCTGATTCGTAACAACAATGTCCTCGCCGACCGCCCCCCCACTCACAACCGCTCCTTGATGAGCGACATGAGCTTGTATTTCCTGCTGTGCCGCTCTTGGATCCCACCGATCAGATCCCGCCACGCCGTCTCGTCGTCTAGTTGCCGGTAGGCGTCCCGAACGTATTTCAGCCACTCGATGGCATAGGCGTACCGCGCCGCACGGCCTGCCTCGATGATTTCCTCCGCCTGCCGCCGCGCCGCCGGCACCACCCACTCGGGCCGCTCCGCGACCGCCGCCTCGGCCACGCGCCGCACCAGTTCGTACCGCATCGGATGCTGATCGGCTACGGCAATGGCTTCGTCCAGCAGGTCTTCGTGGAGAAATATTTCGACCTGCGCCTCTTCGACGCCGTAGCCCTGGGCGTCGCGGAGGGCAGCGAGCAGCGTTTCACGCAGGCCGGGCCAGGCATCTCCGGCGAGGGCCTGCGCGCGTTGGTAGGCCGGCAGGGAAGGCGCGGCGCGGACGGCGGCGATGGCCGCTTCGAGCGCCGCCTCCGGCTGCCCCTGGACCGTGGCCAGGTCGCACAGCCACGGGGCCAGCACCTCGAGCCCCTGCCCCTCAAGCGAGAGGCCCTCGCGCCCCACCACCAACGCCTCTTCCCCCGCGCCCGCCTCCCGCAGCGCTCTGGCCAGGGCGAAAGCCTGCTCAGGCGATGCCAGATGATCCAAGCCGAGTGAGACCGCCTCGCCGGAACGGCCCAGGCGCGCCAGCATCGTCAGGTGCGCGACGAGATGGCCCGCATCCTCTGCCAGGCGCAGGTAGTCGTCAAAACGCTCCTGCCGTTCGAGCACGTTGAGACGGGCCTCGACTAACTCATCGGCGTACCAAGCGCGCACGCCGTCGTCGTAGCCCGGCTTCTCCGCCTCCACCTGAAGAAACGCATCGTCCCAGCCCTCAACGGCGAGGGTGGCGACGAAGAAGGCCTCTTCGAGTCCGTAGTCTTCGACCGCCCGCTGCCAGGCGGTAAGTTGCTTGCGCAGCGCCTTTCGCTCTTTTCTCGGAAGCTCGTCCGAAAGGGCAATCTCGGTCCACGCTTTTCCCAGGTCTTCAAAAAAGAGGCCCGCGAACCCGTCGGAGTCATCCAGCCAGGTCCACTCCTCAACGTAGGCATCAGTGACGGCGCCCAGGTAGCGGCAAGCGTTCTGAGCGTCGCCGGCATCGAGGAAGGCGCGGGCCTGATCCACCTCGCGCCGCACCTCATCTACCACGCTCTCGACGTGCCAGTAGGCTTCGGAGCGGCGCAGGCCGTCGAGCGAATGGAGGAGGCCGTGGACGCGGCGTCTCACCGCTTTCGCATCGACGGGCGGAATGCTGCCGTCGGCGTTCTTCTCGGAAACGGTCCGCCGCGCCACCCGCGCCTCGATGAAGTCGAACAGCCGCGGTTCGTGGGCGGCCAGGTCCCGCATCAGCGCAATCAACGCCGCCCGGTCGAGCTCTTCGAGGAGCGCTTCCAGCGGCGGGTGTTCGTTAATCTGATCCGTGTCGCGCAGACAGGCCAAGAGGACGGCGACGATGTGCTTGCACCAGCCGCCCCAGTCGTACGGACACGTGCAGAAGGCCTCCGTCAGACCCCCGGCATCGAAGGCCACACGGACGAGGTACGGCTCGTAGCTGCTCCCTTCTACCCGCGCCTGCACCTCTTGCCCCCGCCGGTCGAGGGAACGCACCGCCCCAGAGCGAAGATAATCCTGCCCCCGGCTGAAGGACTGGAGCGCGCAGTGCTGCCGTATAAACGCCTCGCTGAGCCCCGGTATCATGTGGCGTGTTGAGCCCTTTGTAGCAGAATGGCGTGAAACGAAGAAAGCCCTTTCGTAGTTTGGCTCAACCGCTCTTTTCTCCCGAAGATCCGTGCCTCCCATCGACCTTGCCGAACCCGTCCTCGTCACCGGCGCCACCGGCTTCATCGGGCGCCGGCTGGTGGCGCGGCTGCGCGACGAGGGCCTTGCCGTGCGGGCGTTCGTGTTGCCGGAGGAGGCTGGCGCGGCCGCGTTTGAGGGGGGCGTGCAGGTAGTCCGGGGGGATGTGCGCGACGAGGCGGCGGTCCGTAAAGCCGTCCGGGGCGCGGGCACCGTGTTCCACCTCGCCGCCGTCGTGGCCGACTGGGGGCCGGAGCGACTGTTCCGCGAGGTGACCATCGGGGGGACGAAGCACGTGCTGGGGTCCGCCGCCGAAACCGACGTCCGCGCCGTGCTCGTCTCCAGCATCGCTGTTTACGGCGACCTGCTCGGGCGCGGCGTGTGCCACGAGGACCGGCCCCACGGGCGCCCACAGGGGCCGTACAGCCGAAGCAAGCAGGTGCAGGAATGGATCGCCCGGCGGCTCGAACGCGAACGTGGCCTTCGCCTGAGCATCGTCCGTCCGGCCAACGTGTACGGTCCTGGCAGCCGCCTCTGGGTACACGAGGCCATTGCGCATCTGCGGCGCGGACGCCCCGCTCTCATCGGCGGCACGCCCAAGCAGGCGGGGCTCGTCTACGTGGATAACGTGGTGGATGTGCTGCTGCGCGCTACCGCCCCGAAAGCCGTGGGCCGGGTCTACAACGCCGCCGAGGGAAACGAGGTGACGTGGCCCCGCTATTTCACGGACCTCGCCGAGATAGCCGGGACGCCTCCGCCGAAGCACCTGGCCCACCGGGCGGCTCTCCTCCTCGCCCTCGTCGCCGAGCCAACCTGGAAGCTGCTTCGCCTGAAAGGCCGGCCGCCCGTGACGCAAGAGGCCCTCAACATGTTCACCGCCGACCTCCGCATCCCCACCAGCCGGGCACGCAACGAGTTGGGCTACGTCCCGCGCGTCTCCTACGAAGAAGGCATGGCGGCGGTGGCGCGGTTCCTTCACAACAAAATGATCGAGGAGAATCCGTCCGAATGAAAATCTGTATCCTCGATGACAACTACGAAGACTCCTCGTCGCCCCTGAAAGAGCACGACCCGCCCGATGCCCTCGACCTTCATCTGGGCGAACACGACCGCCACCGGGTCGTGCTGAGAAAGACGACGGCGATCCAGCAGCTCATTCAACTGGCACGGCAGGACTTCGACGTTTTCATCAACCTCTGCGATGGCGCGTGGGACGAGGACCGCCCCGGCATCGAGGTGGTGCAGGCGCTGGAGAAGATAGGGCTGGCCTTCACGGGTGCCACCTCCTCGTTCTACGAGCCGTCACGGGAGGCCATGAAGATCGCCGGCCACTATGCAGGTATCGCCGCGCCCGCCTACGTCCACGCCCGCACCGAAGACGCCCTCGAACGTGCCGCCGGGCTACGCTTCCCCCTCATCGTCAAACACCCCAATAGTTACGGCAGCGTCGCCCTCACACGGGCCTCGCGCGTAGAGACACCCGAGGCGATGCAGGAGCAGGGGCGACGGATGATAGCGGCTTTCGGATCGGCCCTGGTCGAGGAGTTTATTGAAGGGCGCGAGTTCACCGTCCTCGTAGCCGAGCACCCCGACGCGGCCCGCCCACCGACTGTGTACACGCCCGTCGAGTTTCGCTTTCCTGAAGGCGAGACGTTCAAGCATTTCGACCTCAAGTGGGTCGATTACCACGGCATGACCGCCGCGCCATGCCGCGACGAGGCCCTCACCGGGCAACTCAAGGAGGTCTCACGGCGCTTCTTCACGGCGATCGGCGGCACGGGCTACGGGCGCTGTGACTTCCGCATGAACGCTGACGGCGAACTTTTCATGCTGGAGATTAATCCCAACTGCGGGATGTTCTACCCGCCTGAGGATGCAGGCAGCGCCGACTTCATCCTCCTCAATGACCCTGCCGGACACACCGGCTTCATTGCGCAGATCCTCGAAGTGGCTCTGGCACGGCGGCGGAAGACCGTGGAGGTGGGGCCTTCCAATAACGGTTTCGGTCTCTTCGCCCGCTCATCCTTCGCACAAAGCGACGTTATCCTCCGGCACGAGGAGACGCCGCATGTGCTGGTGAGCCTCGCCCATGTGAAGGCGCACTGGAGCGAAACGCGCAAGATGCTCTTTGACCGCACAGCCTGGCCCCTCACGGCGGAGGTGTGGGTCACACGGCCCGAGGATCTAGAGGCGTGGCGGCCCGTCAACCATGCCTGCGACCCCAATGCCTGGCTCGACGGCCTCGACCTCGTCGCCCGACGCCCCATCGCACCAGGGGAGGAGATCACGCTGGATTATGCGACGCGTTACAACGAGGTGATGCCTGCGTTTACATGCCGCTGTGGCGCTGCCGCCTGCCGGGGCACCATTCGCGGCACCGACTACCGCGAACCGTTCGTTGCATGCTATGGCCCACACGTCTCCGAGTACGTGCGACGGAAGCGCGAAAGCCTGGGCCTGCCATGACCCTCGACGAATGGGAAAGCCGCGCCCGATTCTTCACGTATCGTGGCCACCGCATCGCCTACTGGGACGAGGGCGTGGGCGAGGTGCTGTTGTGTCTCCACGGCTTCCCTACTGCATCGTGGGACTGGCACCGCCTCTGGCCCGACCTGACGCGCCGCTTCCGCGTCGTCGCCGCCGACTTCATCGGCTTCGGCTTCTCCGACAAGCCGCAGCGCCACGCCTATTCCCTCTTCGATCAGGCCGACCTCATCGAGCGCCTGCTGCAGCATCTTGGCATCAACGCTGTTCACCTCCTGGCCCACGATTACGGAGACACGGTGGCGCAAGAGTTGTTGGCCCGGCGGCTTGATGCGAAGGACACACCCTACGAGATTCGCACGGCCTGCCTGCTCAACGGCGGCCTTTTCCCTGAGGCTATTCACGCGCGCACTATCCAGAAGCTGCTCGCCGGTCCACTCGGCGTGCTGGTGGCACGGCTGGTTTCGGAGGGGCGATTCAAGCGCAACTTCAGCGCCGTCTTTGGGCCGGCGACGCAGCCGTCGGAGGACGAATTACGGGATTTCTGGCGGCTCGTGCGCAACAAAAACGGCCTGCATGTGGCCCACAGGATCAGCCGGTATCAGGAGGAGCGCCGCCGCAACCGCGCCCGATGGGTAGGCGCGTTGAAACGAACGCCGGTGCCGTTGCGTTTTCTCTGCGGCCCGGCGGACCCCGTCTCCGGCGCAGCGATGGCGACCCACTTTCGCGAATTCGTTCCTGCGCCCGACGTGATCCTCCTCGACGGCATCGGACACTACCCACAGGTGGAGGCGCCGGCCCGCGTCC
>JAHEMB010000151.1 GCA_024643915.1 Rhodothermaceae bacterium
CCCGGCATGTTTGGTCACCCAGGCCCCTTCCATGAACGGATCGATGGTGCCCCGGTGGTCCTGCCCGAACCGCTCCCAGCCGTGCACGTCGGGATGGAGCTTAATCAATTCCTTCGGCTCTTCTTCATAGACGAGCCGTCGGCGATGATCGAGCTTGATGCCGTAGAGCGGGTACAGGTTGGAAGAGCCCCAGTAGAGATACCACGCGTCCGTCTCGGGGTCGTGGAAAAAGGCGGGGTCCCAGGGGCCGTTCGGGAGGAAGGGGAGCAGGCGGTTGAAATAAGCGAGGTGACCGGTTTCCGGGGCCGTCGTGTAGAAGATGGGAAGACGGTCGTAGGTCGAAGGCAGCAGGTAAAGCGTATCTCGGACCGAGATCGCGGCGGGAGCCACCACGCCGCGCACGGGCCACACGTTGGGCCGCACGTGGCGCCAGCGGACGAGGTCCTTGGAGTGCCACCACCCCTGCGCGATGGTGCCGAAAAGGTAGTATTCGTCCTGGTGGTTGACGATTACCGGGTCGGCGCCCGACCGGTAGGAGATGCCCTCGTTGAACTGCTCGAAGTTATACTGATAGTTGAGGTCGAGCGGGTTGCAGTACGTACGGATACCGGACGACTGCGCGCCGACTGACATGACAAGGCCCAACGCCAGAAACAACAAGAGCACCACTTTCATAGGCGGCAGACTTCGTTCAATTCTTTCCAATCGAGTGGAGGACCTTTTTTGCCTGCCGGTAAGCATAGCGCATTTATCCGCGCAATGCAAGCGAAACGACATTGCCTAGACTCTTACGCACCCTTGTCCCTTGCACCTGTCCTCGCCATTCCTTGATATTGCAGCCCGCCCCTCTCAGCTATCCCGCCCCATCATGTCGCTCGCCTCAAGGCGGCGGGGCTGGTGGTAGTGGGCAAGACGAACACGTCGGCGTTCGGGATTCTGCCCACGACGGAGCCGCGCCTCTTCGGTGCGGCGCGCACCCCCTCGGACGGCGGGCGGTTCGGCGGTGGCGGCGGCGGCGGGCGCTGCCGTTCACCTGCTACGCATCGTCCGGCCCGGCTTAGTAACCACCGACGAGCGGACGGCCCTCGTCAAGGCCGTGTGCTACATCGTCGAGGATTACAATCCGGTGCTCTACCAGATCGAAAGGGCGGAGAACGTCACCGATGGCATCCAGGCCCGGCTCGACGCCGAGAGCTACGACCTCGTCATCATCGGCGCCTCCCACGAGCGGCCCATCCGCCAGGCCCTCTTCGGAACCATCACCGACGTGGTGGCGGACCGGGCATTCTGTTCCGTGCTGATGGTGCACCGCTTCGTCCCCGCCGATTGGTCCACGAAGGCCGCCCAGCGCCTCAAACGGCTCAAAGAGGCCATCGGCCTGACGACCTCGCCCGAGGAGGGGGCGGCCTAGCTTCTCAGCAGGTTGTCGGTATATTGCCGGCTGGTGAGGCACCGTGCCGCCGACGCAGCCAAAGAGGCGATTTGGATGTATGATTGACTACGTCAGTCGGCTTGGCCTCGTGTCGGGCGGTGCGAGCGCTCTGGCGGCCTCTTCGGTCCCGCTTGCTCGGCCCGTAGCCCGGCTAGGCGCCTCCAAAGGCGGGACCGAATCCATCCACGATGGCATCTCGCTCACCTACCATCTGAACATCCAAACAGCTTCTTAAGCGTGGCGATTTGCCAGCGGGATTCCGCACGGTATTCTGTGGAGCTACATAGCGCGCCAGAGACCTTTGACCTGATGCTCAATAGATTGCGATCATGGCGGAGCAGGTAGCCTTCAGGCGCGACATCGGTCTGTTCATGGCGGTGATGATCGGCATCGGCGCCATGATGGGTCCCGGCATCTTCGCCCTGCCGGGCGAACTGGCGGAGCTGGTCGGTCCGCTGGGCGTGCTGGCCTACCTGGCCATGGGGCTGCTGACCCTCTTCACCGCCCTCACCTACGGCGAGCTGGGGGCAGCGCTTCCCCTGGCCGGGGGCGGCTATTCCTTTGCCGGCAGGCTCCTGCCCCGGCCCGTCGCCTTTCTCACCGGCTGGTTCTTCTGGATCGGCAACGCGACGGCCTGCGCACTATACGCCCTGATCTTCGCCCTGACCATCCGGGATTACTTCTGGCCAGGCGCCAGCATCACCCTGCTGGCCCTCGGCACCACGGTGCTTTTCGCGGCGCTCAATTTCCGGGGCATGGCGGCGGCGCTCAAAGTCATCACGGCCATGAACCTGGTAGAGCTCGGCATCCTCGTCGTGTTCGCGGTGCTGGGGGCCGCGCATGTCGAGCCGCCCCATCTGAAGCCGTTTGCCCCGATGGGACTGGGGCCTTTCCTTCCCGCGATGGCGCTCATCTACGTCTCTTTCGTCGGCTTCGACCTGATCACGGTGGCCGCCGAAGAGATCATCAATCCGGCCCGAACGATTCCGCGCGCCATCCTCATCACCCTCTTCGTTGGCATTGTGATTTACGTGGGGGTGGTGGGCGTAATGATGGGGGTGGTGCCCCAGGAAGAACTGGCCCAGAGCGACGTGCCTTTCATCCTGGCGATGCACCGGATCTTCGGCGCCTGGGGGCAGTGGGCAGGCATCTTGGCGACCATCATGGCGAGCCTTTCGGCCCTGAGCGTGACGCTGGGCGCCAGTGCGCGCATCCTCTACGCCCTGGGCCGCGACCGTCATTTTCCCGAACTCTTCGCCCGGCTGCACCACCGGTACCGAACGCCGCACGTGGCCCTGCTCGTCTGCACGGGGGTGGTCATCGGGTTCGCCTCCTCCGGCATTGTGCGCTTCGTGGCGTCTATGAGCGGGTTCGGGTACCTTATGGGTCAGGGCATTGTGAACGTGGCGGCCATCGCGCTGCGGCGGCGGATGCCCAACCTGCGTCGGCCCTTCAAGGTGTTCCTCTTCCCGGTCGTCCCGATTCTTGGGGCCGTCACCTGTTGGGGGATCGTACCGGCTTTGGAGGCGCGGAGCTATCTGCTGGGCCTCTTGCTTACGCTCGTCGGCGGCGGGCTATACCTGATGCGCCCGGCCAACCGGGCCGAGCTTCGCCGGGCGCCCGCCGCGTTGGCCCGGCTTCTGTTGAGGATCAAAGCGAAATGGAGGAAACATATGCGCGTGCTCATCATCAGCGGCGACAAGCTGGGGTGCAACATCGCCGACCGGCTGCTGGCCCAGGACGAGTACCGGCTGCTGTTCCGCTCCGCCGAGCATCAAGTGACCTTTATCGAAGAGGACGAGGCGCAGTGCCGGATGCTGGAACAGCGTTACAACGTGCCGATTTATCAGGGCGATGGGACCAAAAAGGAGCTGCTCGAACAGGTCGGCGTCGACGACATCGACGTCGCCATCGCCGCCTCGAAAGACGACGGGCGCAACGTGATCACGGCCCTTCAGGCCAAAAGCCTCGGCATTCCCCGCGTCATCGCCATCGTCGAGGACCCCGACTACGTGCCGCTCCTCGACGAGAACGACGTGGTGGCTATCAGCGCGCCGTGGGCCACCGCCGCCATGGTGGAAAACTACCTGGACCGCCCCGGCGTAGCCGACCTTTTCGAGATTGAGGGCGGGGTCGCCAGCCTCGTCAGCGTCGTCGTACCGGAGCAGGCGCGCGTCGTTGGCAGGCGCATCCACGAGATCGACATCCCCCGCGCCTGCGTCGTGGCGGCGATCATCCGCGACCGGCAGTTCGTCGTCCCGCGCGGCGACACGGAGATCGAAGCCGGTGACTACGTGCTTTTCGTCGGACCGGCTGCGACCATCAAAAAGGCACAGGACCTCTTTCAACTATGAAACTCGTCGGGGTACAGCTTTCCTACTTCTTCAGCGACAAGGAAGTCCGGCGCAACGTGCGGGCGCTTCTGAAGTACGTGGGGTTCGTGTGCGCGGTGATCGTAATCTTCGCGGTGCTGTTCCACTTCATCATGCTCTACGAGGGGAAGGAGCATTCGTGGGTCACCGGCTTCTACTGGACGCTCACGGTGATGAGTACGCTCGGCTTCGGCGACATCACGTTTGAGAGCGACCTCGGGCGCCTCTTCAGCATCGTCGTCCTGCTCTCGGGCATCGTGCTGCTGCTAATCGTGCTGCCCTTTGCTTTTATCCGCTTTTTCTACGCGCCGTGGTTGGAGACGCAGATCCACATGCGCGCCCCGCGCACGGTGCCGCCCGGTACCGAAGGGCACGTCATCATCTGTGCCTATGACTCCATCGCCCCCGGCCTCATCCGGCGGCTGGAGCAAGAGGGCATCCCCTACTTCGTCCTCGAAGAGGACCCGAGTGTGGCCGCCACCCGGCACTTCGACGGTATCTCGGTCATCGCCGGTGAGGTCGACAGCAAGGCGACGTACGAGGCGCTCGACCTGAGCCGCTCGCGCCTCGTGCTGGCCAACCGCGAGGACACCGTCAACACCAACATCATCCTCACCATCAGGGAAGTGGAGCCGGACGAGATGGTGGTAGCCACGGCCAGCGAGGTGGACTCGATAGACGTGCTGGAGCTCAGCGGTGCCTCGCACGTGCTGCCCCTCAAGAAATGGCTGGGCGAGCAGCTCGCCAACCGCGTCACGGCCCTGCATGCCAAAGCAAACGCCATCGGCCACTACGAGGATCTGCTCATTGCCGAGCTGCCGGTCTATCAGACGCCCCTGGCGGAAAAGACGGTGCGCGAGACGCGCCTGCGCCAGATCTCGGGCCTGAGCATCGTCGGCATCTGGGAACGGGGGCGGCTGCACCCGGCGCGCCCCGACCATCTGCTAAGCGAGGCCAGCGTCCTCGTCATCGTCGGCACCGAGGCGCAGATGGAGACACTCGACGAACTGCTGATCATCTACAATGTCAACACGAACCCTGTGCTCGTCATCGGCGGCGGGCGCGTCGGGGCGGCGGCGGTCAGGGCGCTGCGGCGGAGGGAGATTCCCGTGAACCTGGTCGAGCGAGAAGCGAGGCTGTGCGAGCGTCTGGCCCCCCTCTGCAACCAGGTCTTTGCAGGTGATGCGGCGGATTACGACCTGCTGACGGAGGCGGGCGTGATGACGGCCCCCTCGGTGGTGCTGACTACCAACGACGACGCCATGAATGTGTACCTGGCCTCTTACTGCCGCCGCCTCAACCCGGAGCTGCGCATTATCAGCCGTATCACGCATGAGCGGAATATCGAGGCCATCCACCGTGCCGGCGCCGATGTGGTGCTGAGCTACGCCTCGCTCGGCACCGAGGCCGTCTTCTCCATCGTCAAGGGCAAGGAACTGATTTTGCTCGGCGAGGGCCTCAACCTTTTTTCCCTCCCGCTTCCCCATTCCCTCATCGGAAAAAAGCTGGCCGAGACAGGCATTGGCGCCCGTACAGGGCTGACCGTCATTGCGCTCCAGCAAAACGGCGAAGTGACCACGCACCTGAACGGCTCGACCGTGCTGCACGCCGGCACCGAACTCCTCATGCTCGGCGACCTGCAGCAGCGCCGCGAGTTCGTCGAGCATTTCATCAACAGGCTTATGTGACGCTGGGGGAGTCGGGGAGTCGGGGAGTCGAAGATATAAACCATGAAAGTTAGCAATCGCCGACTCTCCCTTACTCCGACTCTCCGACTTGCAACTCACGGGAAGATGCCCATCTGGAGATACGAGACGGCGATCTTGTTGATGGCATCGACGAAGGCGGCGGTGCGCATGTCGGTGTCGTGCGTGCGGGCGATCTCGCGGATCTCGTTGTAGGCGTAGGACATCGTGTCCTCCAGGCCTGAGTTGACGAGGTCCTGCTCACTGGCGCCCACCGCCACGTCCGCCACGAGCCGCGAGAATTCATCCTGCTCCATCTCGGTGTCCGTCATCTTGGTGACGGCGCTGAGGATGCGCTCGGCGCTCTTGGCCTCGAACCGTTTGCTCATGCGTCCGTGCCGTACGTGCGAGAGGTTGCGTAGCCACTCGAAATACGAGACCGTGACACCGCCCGCGTTGAGGTATACGTCGGGGATGACAAGCACGCCTCTCTCATTGAGGATCTCGTCGGCGTCGGCAGTAACGGGGCCGTTGGCGGCCTCGCCCACGATCTTGGCCTGCACACGCGGGGCGTTCTCCCGCGTGATGACCCCTTCGAGGGCCGCCGGGATGAGGATGTCGCACGGCAACTCCAGCACGTCGGTGCCCGTTGCGAGGTTCTGGGCGCCGGGGTAGTCGAGGATGGAGCCGGTCTCCTTGCGATGATCGAGCACTTTCTGCAACGTGAGGCCGTTGGGATCGTAGATGGCGCCTTCGATTTCGGAGACGCCGACGAGGACGGCACCGCCCTCCTCAAAATATTTGGCGGCGTGGTACCCCACGTTGCCTAGCCCCTGCACCACCACCGTCTTCCCTTCGATGCCCGTTTCGAGGCCGAGCTTTTGCATGTCGGCGGCGTTGTTGCAGGCTTCGCGCACGCCGAAGAAAGTGCCCAGGCCGGTGGCCTCGGTGCGTCCCCGCACGCCGCCCTGCCCCACCGGCTTGCCCGTCACACACGCGAGGGCGTCAAGCGGGTAGGAAGTGAGCTGGTTGTAGGTGTCGAGGATCCAGGCCATCTCCTGAGGGCCGGTGCCGTAGTCAGGCGCGGGCACGTCTACGCCTGGGCCGATGAAGTTTTTCCGCGTCAGCTCAAACGTGTAGCGGCGCGTGATGCGCTCCAGCTCAGCCTCCGACCACTCGTTGCGATTGATTTTGATGCCGCCTTTGGCCCCACCAAACGGCACGTCGACGACGGCGCACTTGTAGGTCATCAGGGCCGCGAGCGCCATCACCTCGTCCTCCGAGACGTTTATAGCGTAGCGAATACCGCCTTTCGTAGGGCTCTTGTGTTGACTGTGCTCGGCCCGGAACGCCTGTACCACCTCGATGGACCCGTCGTCGCGCTTGACGGGAAATTCCATGTGATAGACGCTGTTACAGATCTTGATCTGGTTGAGCAGGCCCTGCGGGTGATCGGTGAACCGGGCGGCCTTGTCGAACATGCGGTTGACCTGTTCGAAAAAATGCTCGCCGCTTGCGATGGCGGCGTCATCTTTGAAAAGCGTGGCGCTGGACATGGAGGTAGGGTGGGTCTTTGAGATTTCAGCCTGGGTGATTTCGGTAGCGCTTCCGGCCAAAGCCGGGCTGCCGCACGGGTTGAGCAGAAGGTCGGGCAAAGTGCGCGAACATTCAAGCTGTGGGGAGCATAAACCCGCCGCCGCTAAGATGCACGTATCGCGGTGAAGCATAGCAGAATTTTCCCATATGACGACGCAGGCCAGGCTTTCTCTGCATATTTTTTCCCAAAGCCCATTAATGAGCGAGCGCAGGGTGAGAGGCCCGTAGCCTTTTCTCTTTGGCGTGTCTGCAAACTCAGTTCTGTTAAGGAAAAGCTCACCGTCTCAACACAAGTCTTTCCCGCGAAGGCGGGAATCCAGCACGGATGTCAATAGAT
>JAHEMB010000152.1:0-4200 GCA_024643915.1 Rhodothermaceae bacterium
ATCGTTGATGGCCCAGTACCAGCCCCAGTCCCGCAGATAGAAACCGCGTTCGTCCTCACCCCACTGCGGCGGAAGCGGACCGCTGCGCCGCCCTTCCTGCGACGGCAGCACGCCGAAGGGCAGCCAGAGGGGCGTGGGGATGTTGAACAGGAAAAGCTGAATGGGACCGGTGTAGATCCACTCGCCCTGTACCTTCATCTTATCGGAGCGGAGCGAGTAGGAGGGCGTCTCGTTCGGCCCGCACTCGCACGTCGTGTAAGATCCCTCGGCGATGTAGAGGGTGCTATCCTCCACCACCTTCACCACGCCCGCGTTGATAAAGCCGTCCTCGATAGCCGTCTCGGCTTCTTCCACACGCCCGCGCTCCGTCCGCAAGTTGTAGGAGAAGACCCGCCCGAAGAAAGATTCCTGCCCGTCCTGGAAATGGGGCCGCCCCACGAGGCCGGTGTCCGAAGGCAGGCCGCGCGCCCTCAACTCATCCCGGTCGAAGAAAATCTGGATGCTGTGGGCGCTCAGCCGCGTCTGTCCATAGTTCACTTCCGCTTTCCCAATGAGCGTGCTCTGGTCGCCCGCGTCATTGCCGAAGAGGATGACGAGCGAGTCGCGGGCGGAGAACTGAACGGGTTGATCAAGGCCCCCGTCGTCGGCCCGCGTTGCCTGGCGACGCCGTGGGGTATTGACCGGGAGGGTGTTGGGACGGAAGGCGGCGAGGGTGTCGGCGGGGAGGGCCTGCCGCGTCGTGTCCGGCACCTGCGCAGCAGCGGGCGCGGCGGGCCACAGGGCCGCCAGAAACAGCCCCAGCAGGAGGAAAGGCGAAACGGAACACTTCGACATGATCCGAGCGAAAGAGCTTGAAAAAGACAGGTCCGCCTACAACGTAATCGCCGAAAAGACACAGGGAAAGGCTCGGCTGCGTACCCGCTTTCTTAAGAAGGTTTTCGGTTTGCAGTTTCCGGCTTGCGGTTCTTCTCGGCGAATCCGACAACCGTCAACCGACAACCGTTAACCCAATTCAAACCGTATCAACGGTCTTATCCTGCGTGTCGAGATAGTCGAAGATGAGATGTGCGGCGCCGAGAATACCGGCCTCGTTGCCGAGGGTTTCGAGAATGATTTCCACGTTGTCCTGCAACCCCGGCATCACGAAGCGATTGATCGTCTTTCGGGCCGGGCCGAGGATGTAATCGCCCGCTGCCGAGACGCCGCCGCCAACGATGATCTTGCGGATGTCGAGGAGGTTGATGGCCGAGCCAAGCACGACACCGAGCTTGTGGCCGGCCCAGGCCAGCATTTCCTTCGAGGCCTCGTCGCCCTGCTCGGCGGCCTCGAAGAGCATCTTGGGTGTGATGCCGTGGAGGTCGCCCTTGGCCATCTCGTGGATGAGGCTGTCGTCCTGGTTGAGGATGCGGTAGCGGGCGTGGCGCGCGAGGAAGCGCTGCCCCAGGTAGGCCTCGATGGCGCCCGGCACCCCCGCGCGGTCGAGCGGTCCCTCGTAGTCAATTGTCATGTGGCCGATCTCGCCGGCCCCGCCCGTGGCGCCCCTGAAGATGCGGTTGTTGTAGATGATGGCGCCGCCGACGCCCGTGCCGAGCGTGACCATGATGAACGAGTCGTAGGGCCGGCCTGCGCCGTAATGGGCCGATCCCAGCCCCGCCACATTCGCGTCATTCTCTACAATGACGGGGAAGGTGGAGGCGAGCCGCTGCTGCAAATCCTCGCGGACGTTGATGATCTCCCAGCCGTAGAAGTTGGGCGGCTCGCGGACGGTGTCGCGCTCCCAGTTGATGGCCCCCGGCGAGCCGATCCCGATGCCCGCGATCTCTTCATCGGGCACGAGGGCGCTCATCTCGACCACGAGCGCGGCGATGCGGGCGAGGATGAAGTCGGCGCCTTTGACGGCATCCGTGGCGACTGCGCGGTGATGCACGAGACCTTCGTCGCGCTGCACCAGTCCGGCCTTGATGTTGGTCCCGCCCATGTCGATGCCGACTGCGTATTGTTTCATTGTCCGTCCGCCTTTTCGACCCGGTACACTTTCTCGCCTTCTTTCCGCATCCCGTACTGCTCGCGCGCGATCTGCTCCGTCACCTCATCCGACTCGACCTCCTCCAACTGCTGCTCCAGCACGTCAATGCGGGTCCGTAACGCCTCGTTTTCTTCCGTCAAGGCAGCGTACTCGCGGTGCCATTTCACGCGCCGGAGGAGGCTGTGGCTGTCGAAGAACGTCAGCCACGCGGCCAGCACGATGAGGGCTGCGATGAGGAGCCGCTTGCCGAGCCGGGAGAGGCCGGGGTTAGAGGAGTCTTTCGCCATGAGAGAAGCAGGGCTGGTCAGGAGGGAGTGAGGGCGCCGGCACGGCGGAAACGGAAGGCAGCCATGCCGGGGAAGACGGCCGAGTCGTCCAGCCGCTCTTCGATGCGGAGGAGCTGGTTGTATTTGGCGGTGCGGTCGCTGCGGCTGGCCGAGCCGGTTTTGATCTGCCCGGCGTTGGTCGCTACGGCCAGGTCGGCAATTGTCGTGTCCTCCGTCTCCCCAGAACGGTGGCTGATGACGCTTGTGAACTGGTGCTTGTGCGCCATCTCAATGGCTTCGAGCGTTTCGGTGAGGGTGCCGATCTGGTTGAGCTTGATGAGGATCGAGTTCGCTGAGCCCTCGTCGATGCCCCGCCGTAGCCGCTCGGTGTTTGTCACAAAAAGGTCATCGCCGACGAGCTGGACGCGGTGGCCGACGGCCTCGGTGAGTTTCCGCCAGCCGTCCCAATCATTCTCGGCCATGCCGTCTTCGATGGAGATGATCGGGTACTTCGCCACCCAATCACTCCAGTATTCGACCATGTCTTCGGAGGAGCGGCGGGTGTCCGGGTCACTTTTCCAGAAAACGTAGTGGCCGTTGCGGTACATCTCGCTTGATGCCGGATCGAGGGCGATGTAGATGTCCTGTCCGGGCACGTAGCCGGCCTGTTCAATGGCCTCAAGGATGACTTCGATGGCTTCCTCGTTCGAACGCAGATCCGGAGCAAAACCACCCTCGTCGCCTACGGCAGTATTGTAGCCCTTGTCTTTCAAGACCTTCTTCAGGCGGTGGAACACCTCCACGCCCATCCGGAGGGCGTCGGAAAACGTGTCGGCGCCGGCAGGCATCACCATGAATTCCTGCATGTCCACGTTGTTGTCCGCGTGCTGCCCGCCGTTGATGATGTTCATCATAGGGACGGGCAGGGTGGAGGCGTTGCTGCCGCCGATGTACCGGTAGAGCGGCAGGCCCACGGTTTCCGCCGCCGCCCGCGCCACAGCGAGGGAGACGCCGAGGATGGCGTTGGCGCCCAGCCGGCTCTTGTTCTCCGTGCCGTCCAGTTCGAGCAGGGCCTGATCGAGGTGCACCTGCTCCAGCACGCTGTACCCCGCCAGCTCCGGCGCGATGACCTCGTTGACGTTTTCGACGGCTTTGTAGACGCTCTTGCCGAGGTAGACGTCTTTCTCTCCGTCGCGCAGTTCGACGGCCTCATGCTCGCCCGTCGAGGCGCCGCTAGGCACGGCGGCCCGACCCTGCACGCCGCCGGATGTGAGCACGTCCACTTCGACCGTAGGATTGCCCCGGCTGTCGAGAATCTGCCGGGCGATGATGTCCTCTATGTAGTGCATGTATGTGTATTATTTTAAATGGCTTAGGGCGTGAAACGTCAAGCGTGAGGGTGCCGCGTAAGCGGGTCAAGATAAACGCTGCGTGGCCTGTTCGCGCAAGCCTTGCTGCCGGTGAGCGGATAGCGGTAAGCGGAAGGCGGCAAGCGTGATTCGAGTAGGTGATGGGAAATGCTTCCTGCATGCCCCTTCACGTTTCACGCCTCACGTTTCCCCGCCCCAAAATCGCCAAAGAACGCGGCAAAAACAAGCGTACAAAAAAAGCCGGTGAGGTGCGAGCCCCACCGGCTTTCTTACAGAAGAGTTTACGATTGCGCCGCGTTACCGCTTACGGACGGTCGTGGTGCCCCCGAACGAGATGCCGGAGCACGAGTAGTTGACGCGGATCGACTTGCCTACTTCCCAGTTGGGGTTGTAGAAGATCTGCTCGGCAGTGGGGAACGCGCCCCGGTAGCCGCCGGCCGTCGAGCTTTCACCCGCGCTGGCAAACATGTCGTAAAGCAGCCAGTAGACGTCGCCCGTGGAGCTGCCGCAGCGCTGCACGGCCTGGGCATAGACGTGG
>JAHEMB010000152.1:4210-7377 GCA_024643915.1 Rhodothermaceae bacterium
GCCGGCCCACGCGCGCCGGGCGGAAGTCGGAGTTGACTTCGAGCGCCGAGTTATAGTAACCGAGGGCGCTTTGCAGGTTGCCGTTCTGCTGCTGCGTGATGCCCATGTTATAGTAATCCTCAGCCTTCAACTGGACGCCTTCCATGCTTTCGAGCTGCTTGAAAAGCTCGGCCACCTTCCCCTGATCGCCTTCCTCCGAGTAGAAAGACATGAGGGTGCGGACGACGCGTTCAGACGGGTCCATCTGCAGGAGGCGCTGGGCGATCTTGACGGATTTCTCTTTCTGCCCGGTCTTCTTGTAGAGCAGGAAGAGGTCCTGGATCACCGCCAGGTCCTCGGGCTCCTTCGTCAACTTCTTTTCGAGGTACTCGATGCGCTCCTCGTCCGTGTCGATGAAGTTGGCGCGGGCCTTGGCCAGGAAGTCCTGCAACTCCTCGTCGTCGCCCTTCATCTGCTCGACTTTATCAATGAAATCGAGGGCGGCCTCTTTATCATCTTTCTCGATCAGGTCGGCGATGATGACCTGGTAGTAGTAGGGCTGGAGGCGCTCAGCGTCCATCTCGTAGGCCTTCCAGTAGGCCGCCACGGCCTCGTGCTGGCGGTCAGGATACTGGTCGGGGTGCTCCTGGATGTAGCGGCCTTTGTCACGAATCCAGAGGAATTCATCGACCTCGCCACCGGCGGCCTTAATCTTCGCAGGGGCGGTGTCGTAGACGATGAGGACGGAATCAAGGTAGCTCTTGTCGCCCGTTTGCTTATGGAAGCCTTCATAGGCTTCGATGAGGCGTTCGAAGTTGCGGGCGTCGTTGCGCGGATAGACGGGCGCGTGGGCGAGGATCCAGCGCAGGTACGGCATAGCCGTCTCGTAATCCTCGTTCTTGAACGACTCGTAGTAGAGGCTGTAGTTGACGGCCTTCTCCTGATCGTCGGGCGTGCCGTTGCTTTGCTGCGCGGCGGCAGGCTGGACGAGGCCGGCCACGCCCAGCAGCATGGCTGCCAGAACGCCGGCAACGATGATCTTCCGGTGGGTGATAGCGGTGCGTTTCATGAATCTTGCTCGGTTTTCTGGGCCGTTGGCGAAATTGCGGGTGGTTGAAGATCAGCTTAAGTTAGACACGGCGAGGTCAGCGTAGTTTCCGTTTCACAAACCAGCGTTCGCCGATGTTTACATTTGCCGAAATCCGGTAGAAGAGGTCCCGCACGAGTTCCTGGTCCGTGCTACCTCTCGTTCCTACCTCCACGTTTAAATCAATTCGCGTGCCAGAAAGCAGGGTGGGCAGGCTCAAGCCGCCCGTCACCGCGAGCGTCCGTAGGTCAGCGCCCGCGAGGGGGACAACGTACGCCTGATCGTAATAAAAACCGATCCGATAGCCGACCCGTTCCAGGTAGGAGGCTATAAGGTCGTCGCCCGCAGGCAAAAATTCAAGGCCAGCCGACGTCCGTATGCGATCCTGGAAAAAATTCTCGGCGCCCGGGGTAAAGCCGGGGTAGGGCAAGTCGCTGTCGAAGCTGCTCCAGGGTTCGTAGAGGACGTCGGCGGCGAGGAGCCAGCGTGCGTCCGGGTGATAGGACAGCCCGAAGGCAGCGCTGAGGGGCAACTCGGTGGTACCTTCGAAGCGGGTGCTGACCGTGTCGCGGTCCAGGCTTTCGCCGAGCGTCTGCACGCGCTCGCTTGAGAGCTTGGTCGGCAGGGTCACGCGCGCGCCGGCCATCAGACCGTCCTGCTCGCCCAGCAGGCCATCGACCGAGAGGAGGGCGCCGAAGGTGCCGGTGACGCCGACGAGCTGGGTGACGGTGGAGAGGTTGGTATCGATGTAGTCGCCGCTGAGGAAGTTGGTGCGACGCTGGTTTTCGATGATACCGAAGACGACATCCACGCTGGCGCCGACGCTCAGGTTGTCGTTGAGCCGATACCCCAGCCCGCCGACGATCTGCTGCAAGCCGCCGGTCCCTTCGAAGCGGACGGCGACGGCGGTGGTGTCGTCGGTCCCACCTGTTGTGAAGTCGTCCGGTTGTTGCACGCGGTAGTTGACGCGCGAGTACGGCATGAAGCCCACCGCCGCGCCCAGCTTCTGCTGCAAAATGGGGAAGCTGAACTGGAAAGCCTGAAATGAACCCGCGTTGAGGCGGCTCGTCTGGTCGCTGGCATCCGTGGCGACGACGCCCTGATACAGCAACCCGACCGCCGCGTGGACGAGCACCTGGTCGCTCCACGTGGCAGGGTTGGCGAAGTTGACGTAGTTGAACGAGCGCAGCGCCGTAGCCGCCCCCCCCATCGCCTGCACCTGCGACGACGGGTAGGACCGCGGTTCGCCCAGCCCGAAGCGGGAGTAGATCGAGCCGTCCCCCGTATTCTGGGCAGCGGCGCCGAGGGTAAGAGCGAGGGAGGCCGTCAGCAGCAATGCGCTTCGCCAGAGTGTCTTGGTGACGTCTTTCATTCGATCAAAAAATTTCATGGAGAGCAGGTACTGTGCGTCGCGCGGCGGGCCGCTAGAAAGGCGTCAGGGTGAGCACCGCCGCCGGGGCCGTCTCGCCGGTTTGCTGGTCGTAGAGGAAAAGGGCGCTGATGGAGTTCAGGCCGGCGGGCACCTCCAGGCGGAACCTGTCGAAGCGCGGGTTGCCGAGGATGGCCTGTTGCACCAACTCCCACAGCAAGAGTCGGTCAACAGATAAGTTATTTGAGTTGCCAATAGGCAGACGCGCGGAATCAAACTCGACCTTCCCTTCAGCGACCTCGGCACGGTACAGGAGAAATTCTTCGCCGTTCTCTTCGATGCCGATCAGCTGGAGGCGCTCAATGGGAGGCCGCACGAAATTCGGCGGGGCGGTTTGAATGAGCGTGAGCGTGTCGGCGAAGGCGCGGAGGATGGCGCGGTTCACGGCGCCGTCGGACAACGCATCGAAGTCGAAGTTGAGCGCGACCGCCGGGCCGACGCCGTCTTGCAATAGCACACGGTTCACCACGGTGGTGGGCGTGCCGGTGCGGGCGAGGGACGTGAGCGTCTTGCCGAAGCGAAAGTCTACGGTGTCGGCCGCTATCGTGCGGAAGCGGCTGGTGCCGCTATCGAAGCCCACCACAGCATTGCTCCCCGATACATCGAGTTGAAAGCCGTGCACTTCGGCGAGGTAGGTGGTGTCGCGCAGGAACGCATCGTTCGCCTCGATCC
>JAHEMB010000153.1 GCA_024643915.1 Rhodothermaceae bacterium
GGCAATCTCCAGCAAGCGCGCGCGCTGTTCCTCGTCGAGTGGGCCTTCGACGTGTAGCTCGCGCTGAATCTGGTCGATTTTGCCTGATTTCGTCTCACAATCCGCGCAGGCTTCGGCGTGGATCTTTTCGTGCGTGAGGCGGACGGTGACGCCCTGGAGCGGCCACTTCTTGCGGTCGGCGTACATGCGAAGTGTCATGGCGGTGCAGGCGCCCAGACCGGCCACCAAGTAGTCGTAAGGCGTCGGGCCGGTGTTGGTACCCCCGACGGCGCGCGGCTCGTCCGCCACGAGGGGGAAACCGTTAGCCAGGAGTTCGGTGCGATAACCTGCCGCGCCGATCTTCGCCGTCACCACGTTGTCGGCGGGGGCGACGTGCTTTACGTCCTCTTGCGGCGTACCGGCGTATTTGCGCGCCCACGCGCCTAACACAGACCCGACAAACGTAGAGTCTGCCGGGTCCATCAGCAAATGATCGGCCCGGTCGAGCGAGACAAAGCTCTTAGGATGCTTTGCGGCCTCGAAAATGAGCGCTGCATTGTCGATGCCCACCGTCTGATCGACGGGCGAATGAAAAATCATCAACGCCCGTTTCAGCCCGCCGATAACCGAGCCTGCATCCTGCCTTCGCAGGTCCTCGATGAATTGCCGCTTGACCTTGAAGGGGCGCCCCCCTAGATCAACGACCGCCTCGCCCTTCCCTTCGATCTCCTCCAGCGCCTCTTCGAAGAGGTGGGCGACGTGCTGCGGGTCATAGGGCGCGCCGATGGTGGCGACGGCCACGACGCTTTCGATCTGATGCGCGGCATGCAGGACCGCCGCCCCCCCGAGGGAATGCCCCACCAGCACCGAAGGCGCCTCGTACCGTGCGGCCATGAACCGCCCCGCCGCAACCAGATCCTCGACATTGGAAGAGAAGTTGGTGTCGGCGAAATCGCCTTCGCTCTCGCCCAGGCCGGTGAAATCGAAGCGTAACACGGCAAAGCCCTGTTGCGTCAACGCCCGGCTGATGTTGCCGACCGCCGTGAGGTTTTTCGTGCATGTAAAACAATGCGCAAACAGGGCACAGGCGATGGGATTGCCGTCGAGCGGGAAGTCGACGCGGGCTGCGAGCTTTTCGCCGCGCGCGTTTTCGAACGTTATCTTCTCAGAGGTCATCTCACCAGTGCTCTATGATTTATTGCAAGAACGGGACGGGCCATTTGTGTGATTGGAAGGCGAGCCGGTTACAAAGACGCCAGAAAAGATAAGGCAGGCCGCTGCCCACCCCTGATGCCTCAGGCTCGGAAGAGCACCGATTCACGCTTGAAGTGCTGTGCGCAGACGTAAAGGCTGAGCCAGGCGAGGGAAGTCAAGGAGGCGTAGACGAGAAAGAGCGGGAAGAGCGGTAGTGACCCTGCAATGACGGCCTTCGTCGCCAGCGTCACGTTGAGCACCGGAATGAGCGCCGTCATTGGCGTCAGCGCCACGCCCGGGAAGAGACCGAAAGCGGCAGGCAGGATGGCGACGATGGCAAGGGGGCTGATGATACTCTGCGCCTCCTTGAAGCTGCGCGCGAAGACCGAGAGCGTCAGCATGACCCCGGCGAAGAGCATGGTGAGCGGCAGTAGAAAGGACATTTCCAGCAAGAGCGCGCGGGGCCGCATGATGCGCTGGATAGCGGACGCGAAAGCCCGGGGCACGTCGTCGAAAAGGAGCAGGCCGAGGTAGGCCCCCAAGATGGCGATCAGCGCCGAACCCAGTCCCGTCACCACCACTACGCCGAACTTGCCCAGGGCGATCTGAAACGGCGTGGCGGGCGACGTGAGGAGCGTTTCCAAGGTGGCGCGTTCCTTCTCCCCTGCGGCCAGGTCGATGGCTGGGTACATCGCCCCCAGGTAGCAGAAAAGCAAGAACATATACGGCAGGAAGCCGCTCATTACCTCCCCCAACACCTCATCCTGCGTCGAAACGTCGATTTCGTTGATCCGCAGGGGATGAGCGCTCTCGTCGAGGCCGAGGTGCTCGAGCCGCTCGGCCAGCAGGTCGGCGCGGTACGCCTCGACGAGGGTGCGCACCCTTCGCCGTTCCCCCAGCGCAGGACCGTCCGCCGGGAGAAAGAGCATCACTTCCTCCTCGCTCGCCCTGCGCTCGTCGAAGCCGGGCCGGAAGAAAAAAACAGCATCGATCTCACCGCGCCGTATCAAGGTCCGCGCGCTGTCACGCGCCACATCGTGAAGCACGATGACGTCGCGTTGGGCGCGTACGAGGCGGGTAAACGAGGCGGGCGGCTGCCCAGCCAGGCCGACGTGCAGGGGCGGGGGCATCTCACCCCCTGGCCCTGCTTTCAGCTGCGCAAGGAGACCAATGGACACTGGCACGAAGACCAGCGGCACGATGATCATCATCAGCAGGGTACGCCGGTCGCGAAGCGTATCCTTCAAATCCTTTTTCAGAATGATCCAGGCCTTCGACATGTACTTCTTATTGCGCTTGAATCTCGTGAGGAAGCCACTTTGTGGAGCAATCTCAACAGGTGGTCTCTACGGTCACTCCTTCACCGCACCCCGACGGCGCTGAGCTTGAAGTCCGGCATGCGGGGCTGCCCGTTCTGTGCTAGCGCGCTTTCTTCGACGATGCGGATGAACTCGTCTTCGAGGGAGGCGGTGCGCATCTGTGCGAGGAAAGCAGGATAGCTGCCAACGTAGCAAAGTCGGCCCTGGTGCATGATAGCGAGGTCGTCGGCCAGCAGGCTCACCTCATCCATTCGGTGCGTCGAGAAGATGACGGTCTTCCCAGCCTCGCGGCAGCGTCGCACGAGGTCGATGATACTGCGCGCCGCAATCACGTCGAGCCCAGCGGTTACCTCGTCGAAGACGAGCACATTGGGATCGTGGATCATCGTCCGCACAATCGACACTTTCTGCTTCATCCCCGTGGACAATTTCCCGATGCGGCGGTTAGCGTAGGCCCGCATGCCAAGCAGTTCGAAAAGATCAGCCTGCATTCGTCGCCACTGCTTCGCTGGTACGTCGTGCAACTCGGCGTAATAGCGAACAAGCTCGTTGGGCGTGAGGCGGTCGTAGAGGGCCGTGGCGCCCGTGAGGAAGCCGAGTTGGCGTTTCACCGCCTCGGGGTCCCGCACGACGTCGAAGCCGTTGACGCGCACTGTGCCGGCGGTGGGCCGCAGGAGGGCGGCAATGAGACGCAGTGTCGTCGTCTTCCCGGCGCCGTTAGGGCCGAGCAGGCAAAAGATACGGCCGGGCCGGCAGGCGAAACTCACGCCCGCCAAGGCTTCGTGCCGGTCCCGCCGTTGCCACGGCCAGCGGGGCGCGTCAAAAGTTTTATGAAGGTCGATGACTTCGATCATTCCAGTGCGGCTCCCCTTGGCTGGCTCACGCTGTACGACATCGGTGCAGGCTCTTGCCTCCCCTCCCTCCTCGCAACGCGCCCGTCCTGCGGAGGCGGCTGCCGCAACGAAGACGTTTGCTTGACAGGGCCGCTAGGTCTGTGCCACGCGCTCGATCTCGAAATCGTATCGTTCTGTGACGGGCGCCTCGTTAGGGGCGAAAGTGCGCTCGACAAACGTGACACCGCTATCATGATCCATCAGCAATACTGTGGAGGAGCGTGTGCCGTACACCGGGCTTTCGATGAAAATGGACGAAAGGACGCGTTCCCAGTCCTTACCTATACCGGTGTCGGGCAGCGATTCCTCCGGGGCAAGCGTCCGGTTATCGAGGAGCGCGAGGAGGGACTCAGGAGAAAGCTCATCCGCCTCAATGAGCTGTGTGAGGGACGCGCGCGCCGCTTCTACTTTGGGCCAGGGCGTATCGAGGAGATGATTGCTGAGGGCGTGAACACCGGGCGAGATGTCGTTAATCGTGCCCTCGTAATTGGAGAAGTGGTAGAGCGAATCAACATCGCCCACGAGGAGGTTGAAGCCGTTGTAGCGTCCAGCGTAGTACGCGAGGCGCTCCAGGTAGTCATGCGGCGTGTCCCGCCCGCGCAGGTAATTGACCACGAGCGACCCCCGCGACGGCGCCTGCTCTTTTTGGCCCTTGGGGTCGCGGTAGTTGGTGACAGCCGCCACCTGCCCGCTCTGTGTGAGGCCGAGCCACGTGCCTCCACTTTTAAGGTCGCGTCCGGCGAGCAGGCCCGACTCGTCCGGCCAGAAGGCGGCAGCTGTGGTCGGGCGTTCGTAGAACTCATCCCGGTTCGCACCCAGGATAAGCCGGTAGCGCGGATGCGCCCGATAAGCGAAAACGATCAGACACATCTCGGTTCGTTCTGCTGCTGCGGGGCGAATGCTCGGTACCAAGATAGGCATTTTCCACAGCATTCACCCGGCACGAGTCGCAAGCCTGAAAAAAGTCAGGGACCGTGGTCAATGACGACCGGCCAGAGTGGCTTGTTTGGCTGTCTCAGCACGCCCGGCGAACCCATCCGACTACAAGAAGGTGCCGTCAACGGAAATGGGAGAAGTGGAAAGAAAAGGAGAAGCGGATCGGAAATTTGACGCAGCGCCCGACACAAAACGCACGCTTGCGACACACAGCGCAACGGTGAGAGACGCAAGACTCTCACGAGGCACCCTGCGACAACCGAACCGGCCCTAGACGAAAAGCGCCTGTTCCAACGGGAAGTCGAAATCAAGATGGGTCTTTCGCACCCGGTGAACGCTGCCTTTCAATACGAAGGCAAGCACGCCGGCGAGGGCGCATGCGCCCAGGGTCCACACCGTCACAGTCGTTTTGGCGTTCATGATACTGCTGGGATGAAGATGCAAAATGGGAGCAAGACGCCACACAACTTCCGGAAGCGCTTTCGTGGTTGTACTGCTATTACCCTTGTATCGTTCGAAATACCTAAAGTTTAATGGCTTAGTAACATCTTTCCAAAGAAGGTAACCGACCCTGGGCGGCCAGACGCACTGCGCTGACGCGCATCGTATCTTCCGTCACGTCAGTTCGGAAGATAAAAACATCACGCGTGTGGACAAAGAAAAGATAGAGATCGTGTTGGGCCAGGGGCGTTCGTACACGGTTCGTTTTGCACCGCTCGCCGAGGCGCCTGCCCTTCTGCAGGCGGTGGGCCTTCGGAAGGGTCGATGTCTCGTCGTCACGGACGAAAACGTGCACGATCTGTACGGTGCTTCCTTCGTCGAAGGGTTGGCCTTGGAGGGCTGGCAGCCACATAGGATCTCCGTACCCCCCGGCGAGGAGACGAAGTCCCTGGCGCACCTGGCGCGGCTCTACGATGTGGCCCTCTCTTGGGGCGTGGACAGGCAGACACCCGTGCTGGCTCTCGGCGGTGGCGTCGTGGGCGACCTAGCGGGGTATGCCGCCGCCACGCTCTTGCGAGGGCTCCCGCTCGTGCAACTCCCCACCAGCCTCATTGCCCAGGTGGACAGCGCCCTCGGCGGCAAAACGGGCATCAATCACACGACCGGCAAGAACCTCATCGGCGCTTTCCACCAGCCCGCCCTCGTCCTCGCCGACCCGGCCACGCTCGCCAGCCTGCCGGTGCGCGAGTGGACCAGTGGCCTGGCCGAGGTAGTCAAGCACGCCCTCATCGCCGACGCGCCGTTTTTTGACTGGCTGGAGGCGCACTGGGAGGCCATCCTCACCCGAAAGCCAGGATTCGTACGGCCGATGGTGCGGCGGGCCGCCGCCATCAAGGCCGCCGTCGTCAGCGAGGATGAGCGGGAGTTGGGACGCCGCGCCATTCTCAACTTCGGCCACACGTTCGGCCACGCGGTGGAGCGGGTGGCAGGCTACGGCGTTTTCACACACGGCGAGGCTGTCGCCCTCGGCATGCGGGCCGCCCTGCACCTGTCCCACCACCTCCATCCTACCCTGCCCTTCGCGCGGGCCGAGGACCTGCTCCTGCGCCTCCCCATCCCCGCTCCCATCCCTGCGCTCGCCACCGCCGATCTCTATGAGGCAATGCAAACGGACAAGAAAAAGCAGGCGGGCGGCCTGCGCTTTGTGCTCTTGCGCACGCTGGGTGAAGCGTATGTCGTGGAGGGCGTAGCCCGAGGCGACGTCGAGGAGGCGCTGCAGTATGCTCTTGCATCGGGTGCGTGAAGATCCGCCGCAATTATTTTCACTGCAGGCACACGGCTCTTGATGGCACGTTATGTGTTTATCAAGGTAAGACGTAGCGGTGATCGCCTTCTTCCGTTCTGAGACTGCTCCCTGCTCATCAAAAAACTGCTTCATATCCCAGTCCGAACTCTCCGGCTCGCGCTGTATCTCGTGCTCATCGGCGGGTTGATTTTCTTCGGCCTGACGCGCACGCAGGTGGGACGTGAGGGGTTGCGGCTGGAAGTGCAACGTCAGTTTGCGAAACGTTATGCCGGGCGGCTCGAAATCGGCGTCTTGAAGGGCAACCTGCTCAACGACCTCTTTGCCGGTGACCTGCGCCTCTATGACCCGGAAGGCCGGCTCGTTGCCCGAATCGACTCGGCGGTGCTGAGGCCGAGTTGGCGAAACGTTTTGGAACGCCGTTTCTCCACCGGCACCCTCACCCTCTTTCGTCCAGACATCGAACTCGTCCGCGACGAGAACGACACATGGAACCTCGTGCGGGCCTTCAAGAAGGTGGCACCCTACGACGATCCGGCGCGGGCGCCGTGGGCATTTTCTGCGGCCCGCCTCCGCCTCATTGACGGCGCCGTGCGTACCCGCAACGACGGCTCCCTGCCCAACCTGGTGGCCGCCGGTCATCTCTTCGATTATACTCGTGCCGCGTTGACCGGCCTCGACGCCGAAGCTACGGTCGAATGGCGCCCCAACCGCAAGGTGATCGATCTCCGCGCGTTCTCTGCCGCGTTGCCGGACCTCGACCTCGCTATCCAGACGCTGCATGGGCAATTCCTTATGGGTGACGGCGTGCTCGCCCTCAACCAGTTCGAGATGGTGCTGGGCGAGACGGCGCTTCGGCTCTCGGGCAGCCTGGAAGGGATCGGCGAGGACGCGCCGCCGACCCTTGCTCTTGACCTGGCCGAGAGCCGCCTGGACCATGACGCGCTGCGCCGTCTTTTCCCGCGCCTGCCCCTGGCAGACCAGGTAACGTTGGCGGCCCGGTTGCAGGGACGCCTGAACGATCTCGTCGTCGAAAACGTGCGGCTCGCGCGTGGCAAAACCCGCCTACAGGCTGAAGGGCTCGTCAGCGGCCTGCCTGACTCGTTGCGCATCGACCTCCGGTCCGCCGACAATGCATTGCATCTGGCCGACATCAAGGCGATGTGGCCGGCGCTCGACCTTTCCAGGCTTACCGCCCTCGACGGGGCGCGGGTAAGCCTAAATGCTATCGGCGCCGCAGCGTTGCGTGGAGAGGCAGGAACAGTTCCGATGCGGCTTGAGGCCGACCTCGATGTCATCAGCAAGGCCGG
>JAHEMB010000154.1 GCA_024643915.1 Rhodothermaceae bacterium
CAGACCGGCGAATTCCTCTCCGAGGGCGACGGCGAGTCGACCGAGGTCTCGGCGCTGTGGGGCGGCGGCAACGGAGAGACCGACATCATCTTCAGCGCCGCCTATTCCGACGAGGGGCCGGTCCAGACCGCGGACCGCGCGCTGTCGGCCTTTCCCAACCCGCTCGCGACCTCCTGCGACGTCCCCGGCAGCAACTGCTCGTCGTTCACCCCGCAGGGACGATTCATCCTCGGTCCAAACTTCGGGTTCGCCGACGTCACCCTCAACAACGGTGTGCTCAACGACGGCGGCGCCAACATTCCCAACTTCGATCCCGACAACCCGACCAGCGGCGACTTCCACGGGTTCACCAGCGCCGATCGCTTCAACTACAACGGCCCGGGCTTCAATTTCCTGGCGACCCCCAACGAGCGAATCAATCTCTACACCGGGATCAACCACGAGCTGACCAACCGCACCCGGATCGTCACCAAGGTCTCCTACACCAACCGCAAGTCGGGGACCATGGCAGCGCCCGAGCCGCTCTGTCTGGGCGCCGGCTGCGGCAACCGGATCAACGAGGAGGTCGTGATCTCGGCGCTCAATCCGTTCAACCCCTTCGGCGTCGACCTGTCGGTGGCCAACGGCAACCTCGAGTTCTTCGGCCGCCGGCCGCTCGAGTCCGGCCCCCGGATCTTCAAGCAGGACGTCGACACCTACTTCGGAAGCGTCGGGCTGGAAGGCAACTTCGACGCCGGCGGCCGGGTCTTCAGCTGGGACGTCACCGGTAGCTACGGCGAGAACCGGGGCTTCCAGCAGAAGTTCAACTCGCACAACGCCGCCAAGCTGGCGATCGCGCTGGGCGACCCGGCGGTCTGCGCCGCGGTGCCCAACTGCGTGCCGTTCAACTTCTTCGGCGGCCAGGGACCCAGCGGACAGGGCTCGATCACCCAGGAGATGCTGGACTTCGTGACCTACACCCAGCGCGACTTCAGCGAGCAGACGCTCTTCGACATCGCGGGCAACATCACGGGCGACCTCTTCGAGCTGCCCAACGAAGCGAAGGTCGGGTTCGCCGCCGGCATCGAGTATCGCGATCAGGAGGGCTCGTTCCAGCCCGATCCGATCGCCGCCCGCGGCGAGACCGCGGGAATCCCCTCGGCGCCCACCGCCGGCGGCTTCAACGTCAGCGAGATCTACGCCGAGCTCAACTTCCCGCTGGCCTTCGACCGGCCGGGGATCAACTACTGGGAGATCAACGTCGCGGGCCGCTACTCCGACTACTCGACCTCGACGGCATCTTTTCCTTCTCCGACAAGCCGCTGCGCTACGCCGTGCGGATGGGCTTCGCCGCCTCGCTGCTCGCCGTCCTCGGCCTCATCTGGGTGCTCATCGACCGGCTCGTCTTCGGCGTACCGGTGACGGGGTGGGCCTCGCTGATTTTCGCCGTTTTCTTCTTTGGCGGGCTGCAACTGCTTTTTCTCGGCGTCGTTGGGGCCTACCTGGCGCGCGTTTACGAGGAGGTGAAGGCGCGGCCCCGTTACGTCGTCCAGGACCTGTGGCGGTCGGAGGAAGGGCCTGCTGCCGCAGAGGGCGTGGCGTTATCGAGGATAGAAGATCGAGCAACTGACTGACGTCCGCCTGCTCAACGAACCGACAACCGACAATCCTCTCTATGATTCCCCCATTGCATTGGAACGACGAGGCCTTTCGGGTAGACCTGCTGGACCAGACGCGCCTGCCGGTGGAGGAGCACTGGCTGGAGATCGAGACGCCGGAGGCGATGGCCGAGGCGATCCGGATGCTGCGCGTGCGCGGCGCTCCCGCCATCGGCATCGCGGCGGCGTATGGCGTGGTGCTGGCGTTGCGGGGTGAGGACGCGGCTTCGCCGCAGCAGACGGCCCTCGAAACCATCGAGATGCTGGCCCAAACGCGGCCCACGGCGGTGAACCTGTTCTGGGCGCTCAACCGGATGCGGGAGGCCGTCGCGGCCCATCCCGAGGTGTCGCGCGGAGCGTTGCGGAATCGGCTGCTCGAAGAGGCCCGCGCCATCGAAGCGGAGGACCGCGAGGCGGGGCGGCGGCTGGGCGCGCATGGCCTGACCCTTTTCGAGGACGGGATGACGGTGCTGACGCACTGCCACGCGGGCGGCGTCGCCACGTCGGGCTTCGGCACGGCCCTCGCGCCGCTCCTGCTGGCGGGCGACCGGGGCGTGCGCCTGCGCGCCTACGTCGACGAGACACGGCCCCTGCTCCAGGGCAGCCGCATCACTGCCTGGGAGCTCGGGCGCGCGGGCGTCCCCGCCACGCTCATCACGGACTCGATGGCCGGCCACGTGATGCAACAGGGCCGGGTGGACGCCGTCATCGTCGGCGCCGACCGCATCGCCGCCAACGGCGACACCGCCAACAAGATCGGCACCTACACACTCGCCGTCCTCGCCCACGCCCACAGCCTCCCGTTCTATGTCTCCGCCCCCGTCTCCACCATCGACTTCGACACGCCCGACGGCGCGGCCATCGTCATCGAAGAGCGGGCCTCGCGAGAAGTGACGCACGGCTTCGGACGGCAGACGGCCCCCGACGGCGTCGCCGTCTATAACCCCGCTTTCGACGTGACGCCCGCCCGCCTTATCACGGCCATCATCACCGAGCACGGCGTCGTCCGTCCGCCGTTTGAGGCGACCCTGCGGGTGCTCCGCGACGAGCGGGTAGCGGCGGCGCAATAGGTACGGCGGCCCGTTCGTTCGTATCTTGAGCGAAGATCTTCGAGCAAATTCCGGCACGCCATTATGAAAAGAAATGACTGGATCGGGTTGGGGGCGAGCCTGGCGCTGCACGCCCTTTTGCTGCTCATCTTTTTCATCGTCACCATCGGCGCGGCGGAGCCGGAGCCCATCGGCTTCATCGAAGTCGATTTCGGCCCGATCACCGAAGGGCGGCCCGTGCAGCAGGCCGTGGCAGAGCAGCCGGAGGAGTTGGAGCGCGAGCCGCAACCCGACCCGCAGCCCGAGCCCGAAGCGGCCCCGCCAGAGGTAGCGAAGCCCGTTAAGCTGCCCGACCCGCCCAAGCCGGTGCAGGACGTGGACAAGGTGCAGACACCCGAGACGGAGAAAATCTCGCCGACGACGCGCAACAACCCCGCCGACGTCAAAAAGCCCGACCCTAAGCCCGAGTCGAAGCCCATCCGCCCGCTCGGCGGCGGCACACGTGAGGGCAGCACCGGCGCCGAAACGGGCGACGACGGGCCGGGCCAGCAGGAGACGCGCACCTCACCGTTCCAGATCGAGGGCCTCAACCGCAATACCGTCTACGCCCCCCTGCCGGCCTACCCCGAAAAGGTCAACGCCGACATCAAGATCCGCATCAAGGTCGATCCGCAGGGCCGCGTCGTCGAGCGGTTCGTGATGCTCAAAGGCAACCCGTCCCTCGAGCAGGCCGCCCTCGCCGCCCTCCAGCGCTGGCGCTTCAACGCCCTCCCAACGCACGTCCCGCAGGAGAACCAGACGGGCATCATCACCTTCCGCTTCCGCGTCCAATAGGGAAGGGAGAGCGGGAGAAAGGGTGAGTGGGAGATTTTTTCTCACCCTGTCTCCCATTCCCCCGCTCTCCCACTCCTTCTCAAAGCATCCGTTGGCCGATGACCCCGGCCCATACCTTTGGGAAGAGGCTGCGGACGCGCTGCTCGGTTGGTTCGTAGAAGCCGACGCCGAGCGTCAACTCCTCGTGCCGGACGAGGACGTAACCGCGCCCGGTGCAGTGCGCCGCCTGTGCTTCCGATACATAAACGTCCTGTTGCCCCAGGTACGCCTCGGCTTGCGCCCGGTCCATCTGCACGACGTTGCGCGTGGCGGCGTGGCCGAAGAGTTGGGCGGCGCCTGTCTTGAGCTTGGGGAACTTGAGGTTGGTTTTGAGGAAGAAAAGGCCCATCGTTACCGCTTCCAACTGGCGGGGTGGGGCGTGGTCGTCCGGCACGAGGGCGATGTGCTTCTTGTTGGGCCGCACGACGAGGAACCCCGCGAACGTTTCCGGCGGGATGCCGAAGCGGTCTTTGAGGAGTGTGTACCAGGGCGCCGGGTCGATGATGTCGGCGACGGCATTGAGGGCATCGGAAGGGGAGGAGGGGGTATCTTTCACGCGCTTGTTTTGTTCGAGAGGAGAGGCCGGAGTGACTGAATGCAGGTTTTTTTCCACGCGCGGCCTGGCCGTCTGGTTCGCCCTCTGGCTCTCGTGGATGGCAGGCACGGTGGGGGCGCAGGAGCGGACGCACATCTACGAGGCCACCCTTACCACGGCGGCGGGGACGGAGGGCGAACTGCCCTTGTGGCTGCACGCCAACCGCCACGGCCTGCTCAATCCCAAGGGCGCCAGCGCGTCCCTGCAGCTGGGGCTGCACAGTCCGTTTCGGGAGGGGAAGAAGCTCGATTGGGCCTACGGCGTGGAGGTCGTGGGGCGGCCCGCTGGGGACGCGACGGCCTGGTTGAGCGAGGCGTACGTACGGGCGCGCTACGGCGTACTGGCGGCGTGGGCCGGGCGAATGCCGCACACCTCGGGGCTGCACCACGCGGGGCTTTCGAGTGGCTCGCTCACCGTCAGCGGCAACGCCGTGCCCCTGCCGCAGATCAGTGCGGGCCTGCCGGAGTACGTGGCGGTGCCGTTCACGGGGGGCTGGCTGGCCGTCCGGGGGATGTTCTCGCACGGGTGGTTCGAGGAGGACCGTTTTACGCCTCGGCCTTATTTGCACGAGAAGTACGGCTATCTGCGCCTTGGCGGTCCGTGGTTCGCCAATGGCCACGTGGGCCTCGTGCACGAGGTGCAGTGGGGCGGTGGGCGCGTACCGGAGGTGCCCTTTTTGCCCGAAGACATCAGAGGCAAGAAGCCGCCGCAATCCTTCTGCGACTTCCTCAGCGTCGTCTTCGTGCGGCCCGCCTGCGCCGACGCGCCGTTCTACGAGGCCCTCAACCAAGTCGGCAACCACCTCGGCACGTGGGATTTCGGCCTCGACGTTCACCTGCGCGACGCTACCTTTTCGGCTTACTACCAGCACATTTTCGACGACAACAGCGGCGCCACGCGCTTCCGCAACACGCTCGACGGGCTCTGGGGCTTCGGGCTGAGCTGGCCGGGCCAGCGCCCCCTCACCGGCCTGCTCTACGAGCACCTCTACACCAAGAACCAGAGCGGCCCCGGTCCCAAGGACCCCGACGGCGGCAGCGACGATTACTACAACAATTTCGTCTATTTCTCCGGCTGGAGCTACTACAACCGCATCGTCGGCACGCCCCTCTTTTCGCTCCGGCCCAACTGGGACCGCACGAGCGGCCTCGCTTTCATCAACAACAACCGCGTGATGGCGCACCATCTCGGCGCCGAGGGCTTCCTGACGCCGCGCCTGCACTACCGCGCCCTGGTCACCTTCAGCCGCAACTACGGCCGGCACGCCATCCTCAACGACGGCGCCGACGACCTGCCCGGCGCACGCAACCGCTGGGCGTTCCTGGCCGAAATCGAGCAGGAACGCTTCTTTGCCCGCGAAAACCTGTCCCTGCAAGCGGCCCTGGCGTTTGAAAAATGGGAGGACGAGGCTGTAAACCTAGGGCTTATGTTCTCACTCTGCTGGCGGGATGCGTTGCCATAAGGCCGAGGTCGCAAGCGCCAACGTCCTTGGGATTTCTTGCGAGAATTTTCTCTGGGGAGTTTCCGCACGAGCGAACTACAGGCAAAGGAGCCGGTTTGCACGGGGCCGGTGCGCTCGCTTTTCATACTATTGTTATCATTATTCGGGTCTTGATGTCCTCCGATAATCCTGACCATTTCGTTCTCTACCGCATCCCAACCGTCACCCTCATCATACTTACGCGGGAGCTGGAGCGGCAATTCGACCGGCTGCGGGCGCGGGGAACCGGCGTCATGCTTGATGTAGGGGCCAAAAGTGCGCCTTATCAAGACCACCTCGCGGCGGAGCGCTACATGACGCTCGATATCGACTCGGCGGTCGAACCGGATTTATGCTGCGACCTGCACGACATGACCTGGGAGGCAGACTACTTCGATACGGTGCTGGCGACGGAGGTGCTCGAACACCTCTACGATCCACAGTGCGCGATCAATGAGATGCACTGCATTCTCAAACCCGGCGGCGTCTGCCTGCTCTCGACGCGGTTCATCTATCAATACCACGCCGACCCGCAGGATTACTATCGTTATACGCACGATGCATTGAATTATCTGCTCCGCGACTTCAGCCGCGTTGAGGTCATTCCGCATGGCAACCGGCTGCTGGCGGCCTGGCAACTCATCACGAGCAGCAAGCGCACCCTGGGCCTGTTGAGTTGGCTCAATCCCTTCCTTGCGCGCTGCGAGCAAGTCGATACGCAGTGCCCGGCGCCTTGGGCACGGCGCGCGAAGCGTCGTAGGCCACGATCGCCTTGAGCGCGAGCACGGTCGATTGCGTCGAGCCGAAGCGGCCGCCTTTGCAGACCTCCGCCAGGTACTTGATCGATTGTTCGACGTTGACCGCATAGCGACGGTTTTTCAGCCATGCCAGTACCGCCAGCGATGTTGTCTCGATCTTAAGTGCCTCCCCGCCGCTGCCGACGATCGAGGTTGTCGCGCCGGACAGCGAGCCGTCGGCCTCTTGTTTTCCGGCCAGCTTGTCCAGAAGATGGTTCGCACCTTCGTCGTCGCCCGCCAGGCCGAGGACGTTTGCGGCCAGCGCGATAGCATAAGTATTGTGTCCGCGCTCGGCGGCATCGCGAATCCACTGTACCTCTTTCGAAAGACCTTCGTTCGGGCCGGTCTCGAGCAACGCCCAGGCTATGTAACCGTTCGAACATTCAGGTTCGGTGATCCACGTGTGCAACGCTCGGCGATTTCGGGTGAATCCGCCTTTGCCGTCCTTGGTGCCGACCAGCCAGCCGCGAGTGCGATCGATCAAGGCTGGATCGACCGGATGCACTTGCGCCATGTCGTTGAATTCCATCAACCCGTAGGCCGTCAGGGCCTCGTGACCCGGGTCCTGGCCGAACCATTCGAAGCCGCCACTCTTGCACTCGAAGCCGATCAGCCGGTTGTAGCCTTTGTCGAGGATCTTCGCGCTTTTTTCGACGAGCGCGGGATCGACGCCTTCGTGTGACATGAAGTACTGCTGGGCCATCACCAGCGGATAGGTCGTCGAGCTGGTTTGCTCGAAGCATCCATTCGGTTCGCGAATCAGCCGCACAAGAGCGTCGTTCATGGTCGCCAGCGGCGTCGGATAAACCGCGACGCGATCACTGCTGCGGCTGCCGCCCTCCGATCGCGCAGGCTCGAGGGGTGCACGCTGTATGTCACGCTTGAGCCTTGCCCGATGTGTTCTGGAGCCGTCGTCCTTTCCCGCATTCCCACCCTCGTTTTCG
>JAHEMB010000155.1 GCA_024643915.1 Rhodothermaceae bacterium
GCCTCCCCCGCCCCCTCGCCCGGCGCCTCCGACACGGTCGATGATTCAATTGCGGAATGGAAAAGCGACCGGCGGAAAATTCACGTAGGTAAAGGCGGGGTGCGGAATGTAAAACAGGACGCTCACCTTTCAATCATTTCGGCGCGCGGGTGAAGGAAAAAGAAAGTCGATGGATCCCGCCTTCCGCATTCCCAGTTTCCGAAAGCAATCCGCATTCCGAAATCAGGTCATTCTTCGCAGTCGATGCGAACCAGGTGGCCGGACACGTCTTCGGTTAGGTCGATGATCCAGGATCGCGCTTCGACGGGCTCTTCGGCGCCTTCCTGCTCCTCCAGAAGAACAAGGTCGTAGAGGCCCGGTGGCACGTCGCCGAATTGGAAACCGCCGACACGAGAGGTGCGGACGGTGCGGCTGTAGGCGTCGCTCCTCAGCATGAGGGAGGCATCAGCGAGGGGACGCATGGGGCCGTCGGCGCAGGTCAGAAGAGCGCCCTGGAGGTAGCTCATCTCCGCGAGCGTGAAATCGATCTGCTGCGTGCTGCGGGGGATAACACGCACCTGCCGGCTCGGCCCCCCGATAACGTTGTAGCGTGCCTCAAACTCCCGCACGTCGAGCCGCACCACGGCAGGACCCGCCTGGAGGCCGCGCACGCGGTATCGCCCCTCGCCATCGGTCACGGCCCGCGCTTCACCGTTGACGTACACCGTCACCCGTCCCACACCCTGCCCGTTGAAGGTCACGGCGCCTTCGAGCGTGCCGGTGTTGCGGTCGCCGAGGCCGGGCAGGAAGGTAAAGGTGTTCGGCAGGCTTTCGATGGAGTTCCAGGACATCCAGTGGCCCAGGTCGAGGGAGAGGCGCACGCCCGGTCCCCGGCTGCGCTCCAACCCGATAGAGAACGGCAGACCCACCTCCAGCCGCATGGAGAGGCCGTTGCGCAGCAGGCGCCGCGTCAGGCCCGCCCGCAGGCGGCCCTCGCCCGTCGTCCGCGTGGCGTTGTCGCTCAGGATGAGGCCCAGCCCAAGGAGGTACTGGTAGCGCCGCCAGAGAGGCCGCTCCACCGCCGCCTCGCCGTTGACGAGGTAGGTGCCGCCACCCCGCCCCTGCAACGTCACCAGCCCCGTCAGGGTCGAGCGGTTGATGAACTGGCGACGATAGTTGAAATGGCCGCGCACCTCGTAGGGCCGGTCGCGGTCCGCCTCCCGCAGCAATTCGGCGCGGAGGCTAATGACCTGGGCCAGGCTGTGCTGCGTCACCGCCGCCGCGAGCAGGTCTACGCTCCGGGTGGGGACTGCCTGTTGCGTGGGATCGAGGTTGTAATCGAAGTCGATCTGGTTGCGCGAGTAGCTCAGGAAAAGGTGCGGGAGATTGCTGCCGAACGAGCGACTCACGCCGAGTTCGGCGCGGAAATCCGTCCGCGCTTCCACCTCAGTCGCAAGGACGTAGTCGATGTAGCCGAAGAGCGTGGTGAACTCGTCCAGTTCGACCTGCCCCGAGACGATGGCGCCGCTTTCGCCGGGCCGGTAGAGCGGCAACAAATAGGGAAAGCGCGGATCGAAGACGTAGAGCAGCGCCGAGAGTTGGCCATACTGAAACTCGAAGTGCGACCCCAGGCGCGCGGCGAAGCTGCCGTTGAGGTTGACGTGCCCCTCGGTGAGCGTGCCGGCAGTGGGCGAGAGCGCGTGATAATAAGAACCGGTGACGATGCCTACCAGGTCGTTCCCCTCCCGCCCTTCGACATACGTCGGCGACGCCATTCCCGTGATCCCGACGCCAAGCTGGTTGAGGCCGATCTTGCGCAAGTGCCGCGCCCCGAACAATACCGGCTGTTTGCTTTCCTCCTCTCCAAAGAACTCTCTGAATCGCTTCGCCCGGCCCGCAAAGGCGCTCCACTGGGTCCGGCCCAGGTCATACCGCAGGCTGCCGCCCTGGAGGGCGTACAGCTCCCTCGCGAGAAAACCCGTGTTAGCCTGAAGGGCGGGTTGGAGCAGATAGTCGCCCGCGTTAACCTGCATGAGGCCCTTGCCCACCGGCAGGTCCACCCACTCGGCCCCGAAGTCGTTGGCGGCCCGGGTGAAGCGCCACTCGGTCCAGAAGGAGACCGAGCCGTACTGCTCCATCGACTGGCCGAGCAGCAAATAGGCCCGCCGCGAAGCCGCCCCGCTGAAGGGGGCAGTGTCGAAGGCACGGCTGGTGAACTGGAGCTTGTAGAAACCGGCGGTAGACGGCTCGCCCGGCCGGAAGGGTTGTGCCGCCGAGGTGGTGCACACCATCAGCATCCCCCCCAGCACCAGCAGCTTTATTGCCCGGCGACCGGGTCGCAGCATGAACCTTGGAAACGGACGTTGCAAGCAGATCGGACGTGCGGTGGCGCGGCCTTTGAGAGATGGCGACCCTCGGCCCCACGATACGAAATGCCGCCGCCCCTTGCAAGGCCGATTTCAGGCGAACCGTGGTGCAGGGAACTGAGAGCGGAGAATTGAAAAACGCATTCCCCGCTGCTGGCGAGGAGGGCGTCGCACAGTGAAGTCGCGTAGGTTCCGAGCTACGAGCCAGAAGCCGGGGCGACTTCGGCCTTGGGAATTCGGTAGTTGCCTTTGTAGCTCTCGCGCATCGAGGTTTCCAGGCGAAGTTCGAGAGCGAGTGCCTCGGGCGGCACCGGGCCGAACTGCCACGTAAGTACGCGTCTGTGGCCAGGCAGCACCACGTCGGCCGTCGGGTTGACGGTGAACATCTCCGAATACGCGCCCCCCTCAGCCAGGACAGAAAGCAACCCGTCCGGACGGATGTTCCGCTCCCCTACGTTTGTTACGGTGGCCTGAAGCTGCAAATACTCCTGACTCTCCCCGGTACGCTGCCATTGAATATCGTGCACCTCCAGTGCGCCGCGCTCCGCCTTCCGGTTCTCTGCATAGACCGGTATGCCCATCGCCGTGGCAAAAACTACCTGTTTCTGCATGCTATCAGGGGGCTGCGGCACCGACTCGAAGTAGAGGAACGCGCGCAGTTGAGTGAATTCCTCCGGCGTCGCGACTTCGAATCGAAAAAGGGCGCGCTCACCCGGCGCCACCATTGTTTCCAGCGGAGAAATGCGGAAATAAGGCGTGATGGAGCTCGGGTGCATCCCCGGAGGCAGCTCCAACACTTCTCCCGCCTCGGTCACGTCGAAGTCCACCATCGAAAGGGAGACCTGAATCGGCAAGTCGCCTTCGTTGGTAAGGGTGACTACGTCCGCCGCTTTCGAACCGGCTTTTACAAGCTTTTCTATGCGCCCCGGCGCGATGGCCGTGGTAAGCTGCGCCTGCGCCGCTTCGACGTACACCAGCAAGGCGAGGAGCACGAACAGCCGAACGATTACACGCATGGCAGGAGACTAAGGATGGTTGAGCAAAGCTCTCGTGGAAAGCCCTCAAGGAATGGCGGTGGCCGTGATACGGACGAGCCACGTATTCGCTCCCGGCGGGTCGCCGTCAAGCACGGCCAGGCGCAGGTCTACGTCGCCACTGGCGGCGCCGGCTCCGTTGCCGATTACCACCCCCGTCATCAGGGATGCGGCGCTGCTGAATGGCTGGTAGCCTGTAGAAGCGCCCAGGCCCACCGCCGGGAGTTGCACAGCGAGGGCATCCATTGGCATGGTCCCTGTGTGATCGCCTCCGCTTGAGGCGAGGGCAAAGCTAATGACGCCGACAGGCGCAGTGGAGCAAGTCCAGGTAGCCACGCTGGCGGCTGTATAGGTCGCGCCGTCGTCGGCGCCGTTGCGCCCGTCCGCCACTACGCCGGCCGTCCCAAAGTCGGTGCCAGCAGCATCGACATTGCCAAAGGTGAAGGCCGCTTGGTCAAGCGAGCAGGCAAAGCCACCCCGGTTGTTGGCCGTCACCCCGAGTGCCAGATCCGCCGAGCGCTGGGCACTGGCGGACCTGGTGCAGGTGAGTAGACCTGCAAGGATAACAAGGCAGAGAAACGAACGCATACCGTTTCAACCGAACAACTGGGGTGGCCGGAGGCACTGCTCAGGGACTGCCGGTGGCGCGGAGGCGAACCGTCCAGCTGTTGGCGCCGGTCGGATCGGTGTCGAGCACCGTAAGCCGCAGGTCCACGTCGCCCGCCACGCTGTTGGCACCGTTGCCCACACTCATGCCTGTGATCAGGTTGGCCGCACTGGTAAAGGTCTGGTAGCCCGCCGAGGTGCCGCCGCCCGTGGCCGGGATGCGAATCTCAAGGCCGTCGTCCTGCATACCGCCTGCCGTATGGTCGGCAGCGACGGACGTAAGCGCGATAGCGACCGTGCTCGAAGGCGCAGCGCTGCAGCCCCAGGCCGCCGCCGCCGTGGCTTCGTACTCGGCACCGTCATCGGCCCCGTTACGCGCGCCGGTCACGCCGGTCGAGGACGTCGTGCCCGAGGCATCCACGTCGCCAAAATCGAACGATGAACTGGCAGCACCGTCGATGGTGCACGAAAAGACGCCGATATTGTTGGCCGTGACGGTCAGCGTCAGGTCGGCGGTGCGCTGGGCGCTCGCCTCCTGGACACCGGCGGCCATCAGCAGCAGAGCCACGATGGTCAGAAAACGCTTTTTCATGGTGACATCCTCCTTCGTTGGGGTTGTGGGTCGTTGGTTGTGGGGTAAGGGTCTCTGGGTAAAGGTTTGTTCGCCGGACGGTCACGGATTTCCGAGGGCGCGAAGCCGCACCGTCCAGATATTGGTGCCTCTGGGGTCCGTGTCGAGCACGGTGAGCCTCAGGTCCAGGTCGCCCGTGACTGAGTTACTTCCGTTTCGCACATCCATCCCGGAGATCAGCGTCGTGAAGGCGGTAAAGGGTTGATAGCCGGTGGAGGTGCCGCCGGCGGCGTCTTGAATCTGCACTTCCAGCGCGTCGTCGGGCATGGCCCCTATTGAGTGATCAGCAGCGCCCGAGACGAGATGAATGCTGACGGTGCTTCTTGGTGCGGCACTGCTCGTCCAGGTGATGGCGCCGGGCGCGCTCTCATACACACCGCCCGTATCCGCGCCGTTGCGACCCTGCGCAACCACGTTGGGCGTGAAATAATCCCTGCCATCCGGGCCCACCGTGCTGAAATCGAAATTGGGGGTGTTGAGCGAGAATTGGAAAATGCCCTTGTTCTGGGCACTGGCCGAGACCGTAAACGAGAAGTCTACGATCCGTTGCGCCCGCGCCTCGGACTGACCCGTAATGCCGATCAGCACCATGGAAGCAAGAAGGCAAATTCTGTTCATGCGGATTTATGCTCTCCTTCACGCGGCGGGCGGAATCGCGCGAAGGACCGTCAAAGTGGTTAGGAATGGCTGAAAAAAGTGCAGCCGGGGCAGCCCGATTGAGGGCTGCTTCCGGCTGTATAATCGTCGGTAGAAAGGAAACGCTTAAATGAAGGGAGGAAAAATATTCCTATCCCGGCACGGCCAGCGGCCGGGCGGGGTGTGCCATGTCACGTGGCATTCATTAGAAAGTGGTGCAACGAAGTCTAATAAAGCCTGTTTTCGTTTCCCCCAGCCGCGGTGGCTGTTCAGGGATTGCCGGTAACGACCAAGCGTACCACCCACCGGTTGATCCCTTTCGGATCCGTATCGAGGACATTCAGGCGCAAATCCAGGTCTCCGGCGACGGCTTTCTGGCCGTTTTCAAGGGCCAGATCCGAAATAAGGGTGCCTTTGCTAGTGAAGGGCTGGTAGCCGGTAGAGGCGCCTCCCGCCGCATCGCGGATGCGGACTTCCAGGGCGTCCGGGTTCATGCCGCCCGCCGTATGGTCGGCGGCGCTCGAAACGAGGGCGATGCGGGCGGTGCTCGCCGGCGCGGCGGCGCACCCCCAGGTGACGGCGCCCGGTGCGCTCTCGTAGAGGCCGCCCGTATTGGTGGGATTGCGCCCCTGCGCCACTACCTTCGTCATCCCGTAATCCGTGCCCAGCACGTCAACGTCGCCGAAGTCGAAGTTGGCAAGGTCGAGCGCACAGGCGAAGACGCCCCGGTTGTTGGCCGAGACGTTGAGGGCGAGGTCCGCAGAGCGTTGTGCCCACACCTCACCCCCGCTCGCCACGACGAGCAGCAGCACCGCTGCGATAGATCGCCTCATGTGATTCACGTTGATGCCTCCCTTCCGGCCGGTCCGGGACGTGCAGCGACCGCTCCGCCCGCGCCTGCCCGAAGACCGGTTAGCCGGCGAATGCCCCGTCGCTGCACGGTTGCCCGGCAGCCGGAAGGTTGTACGAAGGAGGTACAAACCCTTACCCGGCTGCCTGTATCGTTGGCCTCCCGGCCACCTTAAACAAAAAAATACGACTTTCTCCGATCACCTGCCAGACGTCATGGATCGACAGCCACGCGCAGCCGGACGACCCAAATGTTGCGCCCCGACGGCGCGTTGTCGAACACCGTCAGGCGCAGGTCCAGGTCGCCCTCCGAGCTTCCCCCCGGCGTCACCTTCAGACCCGACATCAGCACGCGCCCGCTGGTGAAGGGTTGGAAGCCGGTCGTCAGGCCCTTCTTACCCATCACGCGCACCTCCAGCGCGTCGGGGCTCATCCCCCCGCTCACGTGGTCAGCGGCGCTCGAGTTGAGCGCGAAGCTGGCATCGCTCGGCGGCGAGGAGCGGCACGCCCAGACGATGGAAGCCGGCGCCGTCTGATAGCGCCCGCCGGTGCCAGCCGGATTGCGGCCCTGTGCCACCACGTTGGCGGTCAGGTAATCGGTGCCGCGCACGTCAACGTCGCCGAAGTCGAAGTCGGCCACGTCGAGCGTGCACTCGAAAACCCCTTTCTTGACCGCCATGATAGAAATCGTTTCATCATGACGCTCTTGGGGAAAAGCGAGGCGTTCGCCGGCCCTATCCATCTCCTGCCCTTCGAGCGGCTCGGCGAAAAGACGCACGGCATACCGGTACTCGCCCGTTGGATCGGTATCCTCGAGTGACACCAGCAGTTCAACCTCGACGAGTTCTCCAGCGCGGGGCGTCGGCCCGCCGGAGGCCGCGACGACGAGGTCGTACGGATCGAACGGCCGGTAGATGGACGTGCCGCCGACGCGCCAGCTTATTCGGTCGGCCGGCACCGCCTCGCCCGTTTGTAGCACGGTGCCGGGGCTGGCCGACATGCGCAGTACCCAGTTGCGGTCGCTGTGAACCCGCACCACGACCGATTTCGGGAGGACATCTACGTCAGGGACGATCTCGCCAAACGACAAGAATGTAGACTCCACTTCGAACCACGGACCGGGGTCCACTGGTGCCACCGGCTCCTGCGCCGCCGCTCTCCCCTCCCAGAGGCAACAGGCCAGGCTCACGATCAGGAATGCAGCGAAGAGGCGACGCATAAACGAGCGGTAGATCAGGAGAAGCTTGCGCAGAATAGGAAAATCAACCC
>JAHEMB010000156.1 GCA_024643915.1 Rhodothermaceae bacterium
GTCGGGAATGCGTCGAGCCAGCCTCTCGAAGTACATGAACTTGGCGAACTCGCCCACGACGCCGACGAGCCCCAGCAGCGGATAAATGTTGAGGAGGCTGAGGAGACCCGTGCACTGCAAATACCGCACGATTTGACGGCGACGGATCGGTAAGTGTAGATACGGCGTCACGCTCAAGCGCGGTGCGCGCTGCAAGAAATAGCGGAGCGGAACGAGGCTGAGAAAGCCCGTCACTACGTATCTGTTGACGAGCAGAACTGCTGCCTCTCCAGGGAGCATGCCGGCGATAATGAGGCGCTGCAAATACAGCCCGCCAAAGAAAAGCGCCGTCGCGAGATAGAGTCCACCGAAGCCGAGGGCCAGCAGGGCCGGCCAGCGGTGCCGCAAGCGTAGGGATCGTACCCAGGCTTTCCACTGATGGCGCAGCAAAGCGAGATGGACCATAGGGAAGCGAAAATAAGATGACTGCGTATCCTTGAGAGGATCGAACAATGCCTTCAACTCTTAACCGCGTTTCTTTGTATTCCCAGTTCCGTCGGTGGATCCGCACGACGGCTTTCTCTTGTCTGCCTCTTCACGGCGACCCCTGCTGCCCCGCTTTATCTTGGCTCGCCGACAAGCATAGAACAGACCCGACGACAACATGGCGACGTACCGCGAAGCCGGTGTGGACATTGAGGCCGGCGAGGAGATGATTCGCCGCATCAAGCCCCTCGTGCGTGACACCTTCGGCCCGGAGGTTCTGGCGGATATCGGGGCCTTTGGGGCGTTTTATCAGCCCGATTTTTCCTCCTACGAACAGCCGGTCCTTGTGTCTTCCGTTGATGGGGTCGGGACGAAGTTGAAGGTGGCGTTTCGGATGAACCGGCACGACACGGTCGGCCAGGATCTGGTGAATCACTGCGTCAACGACATCGCCGTGTGCGGGGCACAGCCACTCTTTTTCCTCGACTACTTTTCTACAGGCAGGCTGCGGCCCGACGTGGCAGCCGAAGTGGTGCGGGGTTTCGCGGTGGCTTGCAAAGAAAACGGCTGTGCCCTCATCGGCGGCGAGACAGCCGAGATGCCTGATCTGTATGCCGAGGGTGAATATGACCTCGCCGGGACCATCGTCGGCCTGGTGGACAAAAGGCATATCCTTGACGGCAGCCGCGTTCAAGCCGGCGACGTGCTGCTCGGCTTTCCCTCGACGGGCCTGCATACGAATGGCTACTCGCTCGCTCGCAAGGTTCTATTTGAGCATTTCGACGTGCATGACCGGCCCGAGATGCTGGCCGGTGAGAGCGTGGGTGAGGCGCTTTTGCGCGTCCACCGCTCCTATCTTCGGCCAATTCGGGCCCTTGTCCAGCAGGATCTCGCGCACGCCCTCGTTCACGTTACCGGTGGTGGTATTCCGGGCAACACGGCGCGTGTCATGCCGGAGGGCCTCGGCTTCGAGGTGGAGTATGGGGCCTGGCCGCGCCCGCCGCTTTTCTCCCTGATCCAAGACCTCGGCGAAGTGCCCGAAGACGACATGCGCCGCACGTTCAATCTGGGTATTGGGCTCATCGCGCTCGTTCCGGGAAACGTAATCGATGAAGCGCGCAGGCGTCTCGAAGGGATGGGGGAGCGGGTTATTCGCCTCGGGCAGGTGGTGCCAGGCGCGAACCTCTCGTAGCTGGAGGGCGCTCTTTGTGAGGGGACAGCCATGGTCAAGTCCCACTCGCTTTTTTGGAGGTTGGGGAAACATTAGGCGGTGATAGCACAGTTTGAACCCTACCTCACCTGTTTCCTTGACATGATCCTCTGTGTGACCTCTAGCTATGCTCTCGCTTTTTGTCATCCTGATTCTCAGCTACCTGGTAGGGTCCATCCCGGGTAGCGTGTGGGTCGGCAAGTTGGTGCATGGCATTGACGTGCGCCAGCACGGCAGCGGCAACGCGGGTGCCACCAATGTTTTCCGCGTGCTGGGCTGGAAAGCCGGGCTCGGCGCCACTATCGTTGATCTGGGGAAGGGATTGTTCGCCGCCGGGGTTATCGCCACCATTCGCATCGATGGATTGCCCTCTGGGTTCGAGTTCTGGCAGATCGAGACGGTGGTACGTTTACTGGCCGGCATTGCTGCGGTGATCGGTCACATGTTTCCCGTATGGGCGGATTTCAAAGGAGGGAAGGGCGTCAACACCTCGGCGGGCGTGCTTTTCGCTCTCACGCCCATCACCATGCTCATCACGGTGGGCGTCTTCCTGCTCGTGCTCTTCTCGTCGCGCTACGTGTCGCTGGCCTCGCTCTCGGCCGCTATCGCTTTTCCCTCGGCCGTGGCCATCCGCCGGTACGTGTTCGGCGTGGAGTCCCTTGACCCGAGCCTCCTGGTGTTCGGCATCGTGCTGGCCCTCAGCATCGTCATTGCCCACCGGGCGAACATCAAGCGGTTGATTAACGGCACCGAAAGCCGCATCCGCACCTTTCGCCCGGCACGCGGCATGATTGGGAAAGGGGAGCTTTGAGGACGGGCCCGAAGCGTATACGTGTCATTTAGAAGAGGGAGGATCAGTGGGCAAGAAGGTAGCGGTTCTCGGCGCCGGGAGCTGGGGGACGGCTCTCGCCATCAGCCTCGCCAAAGGGGGCAACGAAACGACCCTCTGGGCGCGTCGCCCAGAGGCCGCCGAGGTCATGCGCCGTGAACGCCACAATCCGACGTATTTGCCCGATCTGCTGATCCCCGAAGTGCTTCACATCACCGCTGATCTGGATGAGGCGGCGGCAGAGAAAGAGATGTGGATCTTCGCCACGCCCTCGCAGGCCGTGCGGCAAGCCGCCCTGCGTGTGGCCCCGCTCGCCCATCAGGACTTGGTTGCCGTTTCGGTAGCAAAAGGCATCGAGAACGGCACCCTTATGACGACCACTCAGGTGCTGGACGAAGCCCTGGAGGTGGTACCGCGTGAGCACACCGGCGTCCTGTACGGTCCTAGCCACGCCGAGGAAGTAGCCGCCGGGCTGCCCACCACCGTTGTCGCCGCTGCTTACGATGAGGACGTGACGCGTGAAATCCAGCGCGCATTCATGACGCCGCGTCTCCGCGTTTACGTCAACCACGATGTGCGCGGTGTGGAGATCGGAGGATCCGTCAAAAACGTAATGGCGATTGCGGCGGGCATGAGCGACGGCATCGGCTACGGAGACAACGCCAAAGCCGCCATCATCACGCGCGGCCTGGCCGAGATTCAGCGGCTGGGCCTTGCTATGGGCGCCGAATCCTCCACCTTCGCAGGCTTGGCCGGGCTGGGCGACCTCGTGGTGACCTGCACGAGCCGGCACAGCCGCAACCGGTATCTGGGCGAACAAATCGGGCAAGGGCGCTCGCGCGCGGAGGTGGAGGCAGAGATGCGGATGGTCGCCGAAGGTGTCCGCACCACGCAATCGGTCCACGAGCTGGCGCGGAAGCACCACATCGAAATGCCTATTACCGAGGCGGTGTATGCCATTCTTTTCGAGGGCAAACAGCCCAAGCGCGCAGTGGAAGAGCTGATGACGCGCGCTGCTAAACACGAGGAGTGGATGCCCGACATTTTGCTCGAAGATTAGGTAATCGTGCCATGGAGTGTGTAGATTTAGAGAACCCCCCAGGGTGCCAGCCCTCGCTGCCCGTCCTGTCTTCCCTGGCGCGGTCTTTGCGCCTATCTTACTGGAATCATGGCATCTAGCGCCATCGATAGTTCGTCGCCTCAGCCGCCCTAGAGGCGTCGGCTCTTCTGTCGCTCGCTCGTCCGTTTCATCAGCAGTGCAGCCGCCATGAACCTCCAGGAACTGACGCGTCTCGTCTCCCTCGGCGAGGGGCCACACCTTGAGTTTAAGCGGAGGGTCCCGCGTTCCGAGCGCATCGTCAAAGAGATCGTGGCGTTCGCCAATACGCAGGGAGGCCGCCTGCTGCTGGGCGTCGACGACGACGGCACCATCCTGGGCGTGCGCGATGCCGCCGAGGAGGAATTCGCGCTCAAACAGGCGCTTGATGAGCACTGTGATCCGATGGTGCCGCACCGGAGTCAGCGCATTGCTATCACGAAGAAGCGGGACGTCATCCTGCTGCATGTACCCGAAAGCGCCGACAAGCCCCACGCCGTCGTTAACCCCGATGGGACGCGTGCCGTTTACCAGCGCATCGGCGAGAACAGCGTGGAGGCGAGCCGCGAGGCCCGGCGGCTGATGCGCTACGAAAACGATTCGCACGGCGTGCTCATCGAATTTGGGGAGAAGGAACAGATCCTGCTGCGTTACCTCGATAATTATGGCCGTATCACGGTAGGTCAGTTCGCCAATCTGGCCAATATTCCCCGCCGCCGGGCCTCACAAACACTCGTCCTTCTTGCCCGCGCTAACGTGCTGCTGCTGCACCCGGACCAGCGACAGGACTATTTCACCCTCGCCCTGCGCAATGTGGGGTGACAGGGAAGGCGAGTAACGGATGGTGGGTAACGGAGGACAGGCGGCGGTCTGCTCCTCGCCCGTCGCGCTTCACTATTCGCCCCGTCCGTGTGAAGAACCGTTGTCACTGCTTTGCCGTATCTTGAGGTGTAACCGAGCGGAATATACCCGTTATTGCAAGAAAAATGCCTGTCGTAGAAACGATCCCTCTTCACGAGACAGCGCAGGCGCGCTATCTCAACTACGCATTATCCGTTATTACCAGTCGCGCCCTGCCCGACGTGCGCGACGGCCTCAAACCCGTGCAGCGTCGCATCCTGTACGCCATGTACGTCGGCCTCCGGCTCTACCCGGATGCCCGGTATCGCAAGAGCGCGGCGATTGTAGGGGAATGCTTTGTCAAGGACACGCTCGTCGCAACGGAGAGCGGCCTGGTTCCTATTCAGGCGATCCGGTGGGGAGACCGCGTCGTGACTGAGACCGGGATGCGCCGAGTGACCGAATTGTTCGAGATGCCAGCCCGACCGCTTCTTCGCGTTCGACTCCTCAACGGCCTCGTTAGCACGATGACCCAGTCGCAGCCTGTGCGGGTCATGGGGGCGAATCTGGAATTGGAATGGAAGGAGGCGCGCGACCTTAAGGAGGGCGACTGGCTTGTCCTCAAGAAGGGGGGGCGTTGGGCCAACGCTCCGGCTTCCTTGCCGGATTTTGAAGGCCGTCCAGTCGTACTCGATGAGCGACTCGGGTACCTTTTGGGGCTGCTCATGTCCGACGGTTGTATCGCTGCTGATTATGGGGCGGCGAAAAAGGCACGTCTCGCCTGGTGCAACAGCGACGAGCGCGTGATCCGGCACGTGCGAGGCTGCCTGGCTGGCCTTTTTGGCGTGCCAGCGTCCCAGGAGCTTGGCCTGTCGGGTGCGTTTATCGTCCGGCTTAACCATGCGCGGCTCAATCAGTATCTGTGTGAGCAATTCGGACTCGATGCTACATTGGAAGCTGCCAACAAGCACATTCCCGAAAGCATCCTCAGCGCGCCACAAAGCGTCGTCGAGGCTTTCATCGCGGGACTGTTCGATGGGGATGGCAGCCTTTCCACAAAGCGTACACGTGCCCGTTACGTTTCGGTGTCGGAGACTTTGGTGGCGCAACTGCAAGTCGTGTTGCAGCATCTCGGCATTCCGGCGGTGCGGCGTCCCTACACAGGAAACGTGAATCAAGGGTATGGGGTGCTCCACGCACTAGAGATCCAGGGGCGACCGGCTCAGGCACTTGCCGCGCGGTTGCCGTTTCAGCGCATGCGGTTGCGCAGGCGGGCGGTGGCCCTTCAGGCGCGGCGGGTGAACGCGAGGAGGCTGGAGGCGGTCCCGTTCGCGGGCGAGGCGGTGTTTGGTGCGCTGTCGAAGGCGCACCGGGGTCGCGGGTGGTGTGAGGGTCCCGGAGGTGATCGTTTCCGACAGGACATCACCTGTCCTAGCGGCGCGAAGATCAGTTGTAGCAGCGATCTTCACGAAAAGCCGTTGGCTTTGGCGCAGATCGAGGACTGGGGGCTGCTCGAAAAGCTCGACCGCATCGGTGCCGACGTAGCGGAGCGGTTGCACCATTTCATTGAGCACGATCTGTTCTTCGTTCCCGTCAGCGCGATGGAGGAAGCGCCTGCCGAGCCGACGTACGATTTGCAAGTGGCCGACCATCACAATTTCGTCGCGAATGGGATGGTGGTTCACAACTGCATGGGAAAATACCATCCGCACGGCGACACGGCCATCTACGATGCGATGGTCCGTATGGCGCAGGACTTCTCGCTCCGCGCACCGCTGGTAGACGGGCATGGCAACTTCGGCTCGCTCGACGGCGACAGCCCGGCGGCCATGCGCTACACCGAGGCGAAGCTGCGGCCCCTCGCTATGCAGCTCTTGGAGGAAATCAAGAAGCAGACGGTTGACTTCCGGCCCAATTTTGACGGCACGCTTTTCGAGCCGGTGGTGCTGCCGTCGAAGGCTCCCAACCTGCTTGTCAATGGCGCCAGCGGCATTGCGGTGGGCATGGCGACGAACATTCCGCCGCACAACCTCGGCGAGGTAGTGGATGCGCTTATCTATCTCATTGGCTCGCCGAATGCGCGCATCGCCACGCTTGTCAACAACTTCGTCAAGGGGCCGGACTTCCCCACGGGCGGGCGCATCCTCAACACCGAAGAGGAACTGATTTCCATCTATGAGAAAGGGGAGGGGGCGGTGGATCTGCGGGGCGAGTACGAGATGGAGGGGAAAAGCCGCATTGTCCTCACCTCTATACCTTACGGTGTCACAAAGAGCGATCTGGTCGAGAAGATCGGCGAGCACATCATGTATGAGCGTCTGCCGCAGCTTTCCGACGTGCGCGATGAATCGACCGACGTGGTGCGGGTGGTGCTGGAACTCAAGCGGGGCGCCAACGCCGAGGCGGCGATGGCCTACCTGTTTAAGCACACGCCCCTCCAGACGCGCTTCCACGTCAACCTGACGTGCCTCGTGCCGACCGCCAATCCCGAAGTGGCCACGCCGGAGAAGGTGGACCTGGTGACGATGCTCCGCCACTTCCTCGACTTCCGGATGGAGGTGGTGGTGCGGCGGCTAAAGTTCGAGTTGGAGCAGCTCGAAAAGCGCATCCACATCCTCAAAGGCTTCGAGAAAATCTTCGACGCCCTCGACGAGGCGATCAAGATGATCCGCGCTTCCAAAGACAAGAAGGATGCTGCCCAGCGCCTGATGCACCGGTTCCGCCTGGACGACATTCAGGCGGACGCGATTCTGGAAATCAAGCTTTACAAACTCTCTCAACTCGAAATGGAAGCGATCCGGACAGAGTTGGAAGAGAAAGAGAAGCAGGCCGCCGCGCTCCGCAAGTTGCTCCGGGACGAGAGCGCCCGGTGGAAGCTCGTAAAGGATGAGTTGCGCGCCCTGAAGAAAGAGTTCGCGGAT
>JAHEMB010000157.1 GCA_024643915.1 Rhodothermaceae bacterium
CCTCGGGCTGGCGCTCGCCCAGCTCATTCTGCCCACCTTCAACCGGCTCTACGAGCTGGACCTGCGGCTGAACCTGCTGGCCGAGCCGTTCCTGCTGCCGGCGCTTCTGGTGATGGCGCTCGCGGTGGGGCTGCTCTCGGGCGCCTACCCGGCGTTTTTCCTCGCGCGCTTCCGCCCGGTGGCGTCCCTCCGAGGAAAGCTGGCGCAAAGCCCCGGCGGGCTGCGGCTTCGGCAAGGACTGCTCGTCGTGCAGTTCGCCCTTTCCATCGTCCTGATTGCGGGCACCCTCATTATGATGAAGCAGGTCCGGCACATGAAAACCGCCGACCTGTCGTTCGTGAAGGAGAACGTCGTCGTGCTGCCAGTGGAATCGGGCGACTTTGCCGACGCCGAGGCGGCGGCGGCGCAGTTGGCGACGTTTAAGGAAGAGCTGGCGCGGGGCGCCGGGGTGGCCTCGGTCGCCTCCTCGTCCCACATCCCCGGCAACTGGAGTGGGTGGTTCACGTTCGCCTGGCCCGAGGGCTGGGGCGAGGACGCCAGCCCCCTCCGCGTCCGCCTCTCGTACATGGACAGCCGCTACTTCGACACCTACGGCATCCCCTTCGTCGAAGGCCGCAACTTTGCCGAGGGCTCCGAGGCCGACCGCGAGAGCGCCGTCATCATCAACAAATCCGCCGTGCGCGACTTCGGGTGGGAGACGGCCGTGGGCAAGACGATCCGGCGCGGCGAGACAGACTTCGAGATCGTGGGGGTGGTGGAGGATTACAACTTCGAGTCGCTCGAAAACGCGGTGGCGCCCGTGCTGCATTTCTACCGCCCGCCCGAGAACGGCGTCCACAACTACATCTCCGTCCGCCTCAAGGCCGGGGCCGACGTGGGGACCGCCCTCGACGGCATGCGCGCCCGCTTTCACGCACTCGACCCGTCGCGCACGTTCGACTACTTCTTCGTCGATGAGCGATTCAATGAACTCTACCAGGCGCAGGACCGGTTGGTGGCGGTGGCGAGCGCCTTCGCCGTCCTCGCTATCCTGATTGCCTGCCTCGGCCTTTTCGGCCTGGCCTCCCTCATGGTGACGCAGCGGACAAAGGAGATCGGCGTGCGCAAGGTGCTCGGCGCGAGCGTGACAAGCATCATCTTCCTCCTGTCGAAGGGTTACGCACGCCTCGTCCTCGTGGCGTTCGTCCTCGCCGTGCCTCTCGCCTACTTCGTGATGGACCGCTGGCTCGACGACTTCGCCTACCGCACCGACATCGGGGTGGGTGTCTTCGCCCTGGCTGGAGCATCAGCCCTCCTGATCGCTTTCCTGACGGTCAGCGTGCAGGCCCTCCGCGCCGCCTCTACCAACCCGACCGAGACGCTTCGGTATGAATGAGCAATGAGGAATGAACAATGGAAGTCCTTGGCTCCTTGCTCCCCTTAATTGCTAATTGCTAATTGAAATGCTTAAGAACAACCTCAAAATCGCCTGGCGCACCATGGCGCGGCATCCGGGGTTCGCGGTGCTAAACGTCGGTGGGCTGGCGCTGGGGATCGCGGCGGCGTTCGTGCTGGGGCTTTACGTCCGGCAGGAACTGACCTACGACCGGCATTTCGAGGACAGCGACCGCATCTACCGCGTCGCCACCGACTTCTTCGAGATGGGCGGCTTCGCCAACAGTCAGCAGCAGCTTGTCGACGTGCTGCGTGAGGAAGCGCCCATCGTCGAACAGGCGACGAGTTTCCGGCGCGGCTTTACCGAGACGTCGGTCAAGGTGGATGAGCAGGTCTACGAGGAGCCTTTTTACTTCTTCGCGGACAGCACTTTCTTCCGGCTCTTCTCCTATCAATTCCTCGCAGGCACGCCGGAAACAGCTATGCACGCGCCGGATGAGGTGATCCTCTCTGAGAAGCAGGCGGAGAAATACTTCGGCGATGCACCGGCGTTGGGGCAGGTTCTTCTGATAGGCAAAGACGAAGTCCCCCACCGCGTTACCGGCGTCGTCTCGGCACCACCGGGGAAGACGCACCTCGTAGCAGACCTGTGGCTGCCGTTGGCACCACAAGACCCCAAATCGACCTGGACGCACGTCTCGTACTACAACTACGTGAAGCTGCGCCCGGGCGGCACGCGGGCCGACCTGGAACACGCCCTGGACGACGTGCTGCGCCGCCATGCCTATCCGACCAGTGGTTTTGCCGGCTCGTTCGAGGCGTGGCTCGCCACGCCGCAGTCGGTGCGGTTCTGGGCGCAGCCCCTCCCCGACATCTACCTGCACTCCGACTACAAATTCGAGATCGCGCCCGGGGGCAACCCCGCACAGGTCTACATCCTGGGCTTCACCGGGTTGCTAATCCTGCTTATCGCCGGGATGAACTACGTCAACCTCACCACGGCGCGCTCGTCCCTCCGGGCGAAGGAGATTGGCGTGAAGAAGACGCTGGGGGCGGCCCAACCGGCCCTCGTGTTCCAGTTCCTGACGGAGACGGTTGTCCTCAGCCTGCTCGCCATGTGTTGCGCCGCCGGCCTCGCCGAGGTCATGCTGGGGGCCTTCACGTTCGTCACAGGCGAGGTTTTGGTGGAGAGCGTGTTTGCGACGGGGGAGCATTTCCTGGCCCTGCTGGGCTTCTCACTTCTGGCGGGGGCGGCGGCGGGGCTCTATCCGGCCTTCTACCTCTCCGGCTTCCGCCCGATCAAGATTCTAAAGGGCGAGTGGACGGTGACGGGCAACCGGCGCCTACGCGGCGCGCTCGTGGTGGGGCAGTTCGGCATTGCCGTGGTGCTCATCGTCAGCAGCCTCGTCGTGTATCGCCAGCTCGATTTTCTGCTCCACACGGACAAAGGCTTCGAGCACGAAGGCGTGCTGATCGTCAACAACGCCGGGGCGCTGGGCGAGCAAAGAGAAGCGTTCCGGCAGCAGTTGGCGCAATTGCCGCAGGTGGAGCGCACCAGTTTCGCCCGGCGCATCCCAACCGGCAGCGGCGTGTGGATGTACACCTTCAAGACGCCGGAGATGGAGCAGTCCATCACGATCCAGACGTTCCCCGGCGACGAAAACTACCTTCCGACGCTGGGCCTGCGCCTCCTCGCCGGGCGCAACTTCTCCGGCGACCTGGCCTCGGACAGTACCGCCGTGATCCTCAACGAGGCCGCCGTCCGCGCCCTCGGCCTGGGCGATGCGCCTCTCGGCAAAGAGGTCAACGAGGGGCACTACGTCATCGGCGTCGTCGGCGACTTCAACTTCCAGTCGTTGCGGGAGGGCATTGAGCCTGTGGTGTTGACCTACACCGAGGCAGGCGGGCAGCTTGTCCTCAAGCTCAAAGGGCAGGGGCTGGCCGCCTTCATGGACCAGCTGCCCGGCCTCTGGCAGCAGTTCACCGACGAGGCGCCTCTCCGTTACACCTTCCTCGACGATAACTTCGCGCGGCTGGCCGAGAAGGAGCGAGCGCTCGGCAAGGCAGTGGCCTTTTTCACCCTCCTGGCGCTCCTGATTGCCGCGATGGGCCTGTTCGGCTTGGCCGCCTTTACCGCCGAGCGGCGCACCAAAGAGATCGGCGTGCGCAAAGTCTTTGGGGCGAGCATCCCGGGCCTCGTCGTGCTGCTCCTGAAAGACTTCCTCCGCCTCGTCGGCTTCGCCTTCGTCCTGGGCGCTCCCCTCGCCTATCTCGCCGCCGACTGGTGGCTGAACGACTTCGCCTACCGCGTCGAGCTGGGGGTGGGCGTTTTCGTGCTGGCGGGGGTGCTGGCCACAGGGGTGGCCGGCCTAACCGTGAGTTACCAGGCCCTCAAAGCGGCGCTCGCCAATCCGGTGAAAGCGCTACGGTACGAATGAATGAGGAATGAACAATTAACAATGAGCAATTGAGAACCACGCTCATTGCTCCCTTTAATTGCTCATTGCTCATTGCTAATTGAAATGCTGCGAAACTATCTCAAGATCGCTTTTCGCAATCTCTGGCGGCGGCCGGGGTATGCGGCCATCAACGTGGGCGGGCTGGCGCTCGGGATGGCGTGCTGTCTGATGATCGGACTCTTCCTCCGGCAGCAGGTGCGCTACGACCGCTTTCACGAAAAGGCCGATCGCATCTATCGCGTCGCGCTCGACGCGGCGTTCCAGGGGCAGGAGATGCAATCGGCCATGACGGCCTGGCCCCTGGGCGAGACGCTCGTCCGCACCTTCCCCGAAGTCGAACGCGCGACGCGGCTGTGGCAGGACCGCTCCGGGCGGATGACTGTCTACGCGGGCGATCAGATTTTCGCTGAGGACCGTGTCTTCTTCGCGGACTCCACCGTCTTCGACGTCTTCACCTTCCCCCTTCTGCGCGGCGACCCGGCGGCGGCGCTCGCCCGGCCCTTCAGCCTCGTCCTCACCGAGTCCGCGGCCCGCAAGTATTTCGGCGAGGCCGACCCGATGGGGCAGACCCTCCGCCTGCGCGAGCCTTCCGACCGCGACCTATTCGACTACACCGTGACAGGGGTGATGGCCGACTTGCCGGCGGCTTCGCACGTGCAGTTCGACGTGCTGGCTTCGTACGTGACGCAGCGGGGCAGCCGGTCGCAGAGCTGGCTGGGCTTTGGCCTGCACACCTACATTCTCCTGGGCGAGGAGGCCGATGCCGCCGCGTTCGAAGCTAAGCTGCCGGGCCTCATGGAGACGCACCTCGCGCCCCAGGTGCAGGAGAACTTCGGCATCACGTACGAGGCCTTCCGCGCCGCCGGCAACAACTACCGCCTCTTCCTCCAACCCCTTCCCGCCATCTTCCTCCACTCAAACCTCGAAGACGAGATCGGGCCGACGGGCGACGTGACGCTCGTCTATCTCTTCGCCGCCGTGGCGCTTTTCATCCTCCTCCTCGCCTGCATCAACTTCATCAACCTCGCCACGGCGAACGCCCTCACACGTGCGCGGGAAGTCGGTGTGCGGAAAGCCTTAGGGTCGCAGCGCAGCCAGCTCGTCGCGCAGTTTCTGATGGAGGCGGTGCTGCTGAGTGGGCTGGCGCTGGGCCTGGCGGTGGCGCTCGTCCAGCTTCTGGCCCCGGCTTTCGAGGCGCTCGCCGGGCAGCCGCTCAGCCTCACGAAGGGGGATGCGGGTGTGCTGGCGCCGCTCCTGCTGGGTGCGGCCCTCTTGATCGGGCTGGCGGCGGGCGCGTACCCGGCCTTCTTCCTCTCGCGCTTCCGCCCGGCGAAAGTGCTCAAGGGGGCCCTCCAGGGCGGGGGCCATCGCTCCCTCCTGCGCGACGGCCTCGTGGTGTTTCAGTTCACCGTCTCCATCGCCCTCCTCGCCGGCACCCTCGTGGTGGCGCGGCAGATGGATTTTATCCTCAACAAAGACCTCGGGTTCGAGACGGAGCAGGTGGTGGTGCTGGAAGGCGCCGAGGTGATGGGGCCGCAGGCCGAGGCCTTCAGAGAGGCCCTCCGCGCCCTGCCCGGCGTGGTGCGCGTGACGAACGCGGAGAAGGTGCCGGGGCGCACTTTCAACGGCTCGCGCTTTCGCATGGAAGGCGCTCCTGACGACGCCACCGTCGTCCTCGAATACACCTACGCCAGCTTCGATTTCATCGAGACGCTGGGGCTGCGGCTGAAGGAGGGGCGGAGCCTCTCTCGCGCACGCCCGGGCGACTCGCTCGCGGTGCTACTTAACGAGGCGGCCGTGACGCGGCTGGGCCTGGAAGATCCCGTCGGGCAGCGCCTCGTGTGGAGCGGCGAGTCGGTCTACACGATTGTCGGCGTGGTCGAGGATTTCCACATCGCTTCCCTTCACCGGCAGATCGGGCCGGTGGCGCTCCTGGGGCCGGACCCGCGCAACACGAACCGGCCCAACCTGCTCGTGGTCGCCCGGCTGCGCGCAGACGACCTGCCCGGCACGCTCGCCCGGCTGGAATCGCTCTGGGAGGGGTTCGCACCCCAGCAGCCTTTCACCTACAGCTTCCTCGACCAGGACTTCGCCGCCCTCTACCGGAGTGAGCAGGCGACGGGCTGCCTCTTCGGCGCTTTCGCCGCCCTCGCCGTGCTGATCGCCTGCTGCGGCCTCTTCGGGCTGGCGGCCTTCACGGCAGAGCGACGGACCAAAGAGATCGGCGTCCGCAAAGTCTTCGGCGCCACCGCCGCGCAGATCGTCGCCCTCCTGTCCAAAGACTTCCTGAAGCTGGTCGTGATCAGCTTTGTCCTGGCTGTGCCCGCCGCCTACTTCGTCATGCGAAGCTGGCTCGACGACTTCGCTTACCGCACCGAGATCGGGGCCGGCGTCTTTCTCGTGGCGGGGGTCGCGGCGCTGGGCATCGCCTTTCTTACCATCAGCTACCGCGCCGTCAAAACCGCCCGCATGAATCCCACCGAAACGCTACGGTATGAATAAATGAGCAATGAGCAATTGAAAACCGTGCTCATTGCTCCCTAATTGCTCATTTCTCATTGCTAATTGCCAATTCCTATGCTGCGAAACTACCTCAAAATCGCCCTGCGCAACCTGCGGCGGCACCCGGCCTACACAGGCATCAACGTGGGGGGACTGGCCGTGGGGCTGGCCTGCTGCCTGCTCATTTTTCTCTTCGTGCGGGACGAGCTGTCGTACGACCGCTTCCACGCGAACGCTGATAACATCTACCGCGTGGTGCTCGAACGGCGGTCCGAGGGCAGCACATCGGACCGCGCCGTGACGCCGCCCGTCCTCGCCCCGACACTCCGGGAGGACTTCCCCGAGGTGCGCGCGGCGGTCCGTTTCTTCGACATCGGCAGGACGCTCATCCGCAGGGGCGAAGCGCAGTTCTTCGAGCCCAAAGTCTACTACGCCGATTCCACCGTCTTCGACGTCTTCACGCTCCCCTTCGTTCAGGGCGATCCCGCTACGGCCCTCTCGGCGCCTTACTCGGTCGTCATCAGTGAGACAGTAGCGCGCAAGTTCTTCGGTGAGGCCGACCCCCTCGGGCAGACGCTCAGCATCGGGCTCGAGAGCGACCTCACCGTTACCGGCTTCCTCAAGGACCTGCCGCCCCGCTCGCACCTCGACCTCTCCGTCCTGATTGCCTTCGACACGTTGTACGACATCACGGACGAGGGGCGGCTGGCGAATTGGATCTGGCAGCAGTTCTTCACATACGTCCTCCTGCCCGAGGGCACCAACCCGGCCCAACTGGAGGCCAAATTCCCCGACTTCGTTGCCCGGCACGCCGACGAGGAGACGAGCAGCCGAGGCTTTACCTACGGCTTCCACCTCCAACCCCTCGCCATCAACGTCGCAAGCGGAAGGGTTGTATTTGTAAGGGCCACCCACTGGTTTGGGAAGCTGGGCGCTGGCATCCTCGAACTTGCCGTTACCCTGGTTCAACCACAG
>JAHEMB010000158.1 GCA_024643915.1 Rhodothermaceae bacterium
TTTCGTTCGAAGAGATGGTGGGACGGCCTGAACTGACTGTCGAGATGCTCTGCGAATTCCTGGGCCTCGCTCCGCACCCGGCGATGCTGACGCCTTACGGAGACGCAGCGGGCCGGATGACCGATGGCATTCACCCGCTCTCCAAAATGCTGGGCGACGTGAAATTCCACGAGCATAGCGCAATCGACGCCCGGATTGCCGAGCGATGGAGGGAGCATTATACGCTTGATTTTCTCGGCGATGAGACGTGGCAGGTGGCCACACAGTTAGGGTATGTGCGACCGCCTGACTTGCCACGTTTGGAGAGTGAGGTCAGTTCGATTGGTGCTTCGCTGCAAACAGTGGAAGATCTCCTGGAGGGGGTAAGTGAGGCGGAGGAGGCTACCGATGAACCTGCGGAGGGTGAACCCTTCAGCACCCAATCTGAGCGAGAAGCGATAAGCGAAAAGCCGTTGCTTGCCCTCATAGAGGCAGGGGCCTTGCCGCCGCTCGATGCCGTCGCCATCGGCTATCTACCGGACAAAGTTCTGGAATTGGCAGGCGGAGGTCTCTGGAAGAAGTTGCGTGGCTTCTATACGAAAGACTTCTGGTTCGCCGGCGTCGCTGAGACGAGCCTAGGGCGCGTCGGGTTGATCAGATTGCCCCGAACTGCCGGAGGGTTGTACGAAGACCGGGAGGCGACGCTGGCCGACGTCGAAGAGGCCCTGCGCCTGGCAAAGCGAGCGGGCGCCCGGTGTGTCTCGTTGACGGGTGTGCTCGCCTCAGCCACCGATTACGGACGTGCCCTCTCGGCCCGGCTCCCGGATAGTCTTCCACCCATCAGCACGGGCCACGCCACCACCGCCGCGACCGTCGTGCTCTCGATAGAGCAGGCGCTTCAGGCAGCGGGCCGCACGTTTGAGAGCGAGCGCGTCGCCTTTATCGGGTTGGGGTCCATTGGGCAATCGACGCTACGGCTAGCGCTACGCGTGCTACCCTCTCCAGCCGAGATCCTCCTCTGCGAGTTGCCCGATAAGCAGGCGATGCTGGAAGCTCTCGCCGAGGAATTGCGGTCCGTGTACAACGGCCCGATCCGGCTCCTGGCTTCCACAGGGTCGGTGCCAGAGGCCCTCTACGAGGCCAGTTTTATTGTAGGGGCCACCAACCAACCGGGCGCTCTTGACGTTACTCGGCTCGCGCCGGGCACCGTCGTGGTGGATGATTCGGGACCCTACTGTTTCTCCGCCGAGCAAGCCATTCGCCGCATGACGGAGCGAAGCGATGTGTTGTTAACGGGGGGGGGCAACCTGCACCTGACCACGCCGCCATCGTGGCTTGTCTACCAACCCCGCTCCTTCGCGAAAGTGCAGCGTTTGCTACCGGCCGACGCGCTTCCGACTTTTAGCCAGGAACAACTCACCTCCTGTATCCTGTCGAGCTTGTTGAGCGCATCGTACGCGGATCTGACGCCGACCCTCGGCCTGCCCACGGTGGAGGATGCGCTGCGCCATTACGATCGTCTCCGCTCGCGCGGCCTGCGGGCGGCACCGTTGCACGTGGGCCGGTATGAAGTGCCCGCGTCCATCCAGCAAGCTTTTCGAGAAGGCAAGCCGCAAGTCGATCCGCCGAGCCAGCGGCGCGTGCCCCCCCTTGTGTCGATGCCACGCGAAGACGGGGTGGGCCTGCCGCTCTCCTTCGCACAGCAGCGCATCTGGTTCATCGAACAACTCAACCCCGGCACCCCGATTCATAATGTTCGGACCGCACTACGGCTGCATCTTCCAATCCAGGTGGAAGCGTTGCGGGAGGCCCTCAACGAAATCGTGCGCCGCCACGAGGTGCTGCGGACGACCTACGAGATTCAGAAGGGCGTGCCGGTGCAGGTCGTCGGCCCCCCCGTAGAGATCGATTTGCCGGTCGATGATCTGGAAACGCTGTCGCCCGAAGCGCAGACGCTTGAAATGAAGCGGCGCGTCGTGGCCGAATCGCTCCAGCCCTTCGATCTGCGCGAAGGGCCGATGCTGCGGGCGAAGTTGCTGCGGCTCGGCGAGGCCGACCATGTCCTGATGCTGACGATGCATCACATCGCCTCCGACGGGTGGTCGCTGGGTGTCTTCATGCGGGAGATTGGAGCGTTCTACCTGGCCCGCACCGTAGGCCGCCCTGCCAAGCTACCGGCGCTGCCCATTCAGTATGCAGACTATGCCCGCTGGCAACGTCAATGGCTAGAAGGGGGCGCTTTGGAAGATGCCCTGCAGTACTGGCGGCAGCAGCTCGCCGATGCGCCGTTGCTGACTCTACGCACGGATCACCCGCGCCCGGCGCTGCCGTCTTACCAAGGCGGGCTGGTCACCTTCAAGTCCTCGTCGGCGCTGTCGGAGGCCCTGGAGGCGCTGGGCCGGGCAGAAGGCGCCACGCTTTTTATGACCGTCTTGGCAGCCCTAAAAGTCTTGCTTGGGCGCTTGGCAGGGCAGGAAGATGTCGTGATCGGCTCGCCGATTGGCGGGCGGGTGGCCAAAACGGAGCCGCTCATCGGTTATTTCGTCAATGCCCTCGCCCTCCGAACGGACCTCTCGGGCGACCCGGCGTTTCGCGAACTTCTCCGCCGGGTGCGTCAGACGGCGCGAGATGCCTACGCCCATCAGGAGGTGCCCTTCGAGCGGGTGGTCGAGGCGGTGCAGCCGGATCGGGTGGCGGGCCACGCCGCGCTCTTCAACGTCGTACTCAATTTCCTGGAAAGCCCCGAGGCGCCTGGGGACCTGGGTGAGGCCCTGTCCGGTAACGCCGGCGGGCTCTTCAGTGCGATACCGAGCGAGTTCATCGTAGCCAAAAACGATCTTACCGCTTACGTTCGTCCCGGCAAGGAGGGGCTCGCAGGATCATTCGTCTATCGGGCCGATCTCTTCGAGGAAGCCACGATACAGCACCTCGTCCGAGCATTCGAGGTGCTCCTCGAAAGTATCGTTGCCGACCCTGATGCCCCCCTTAGTGCGCTCACCGCGTTCATCGAAACCAACGAGCGAACCCCTATGCAAGAACAGCAAAAGGCACCGCCTGCAGGCCCTCGCAAGAAAATAGGATCGGTGCGGAGAAAAGCCGTCCGCTTGGCGCCTGAGGCATCCATCGAGAAGGGATTCCTCGATGGCGAGGAAAAGCTGCCGCGCGTCGTACGGCCCACCGTGCCTGACGTAGATCTGGCAGACTGGGTGGCCCATCACCAGGCCGCTATTGACGAGGATTTGCTGCGGTATGGCGCCCTCCTTTTTCGCGGGTTCGCCCTGCCGACGGTCGATGACTTTCAGCGTGTGGCCGGCGTGCTTATCCCGGAACAGGTTAACTATGTAGAGGGGTCTTCGCCGCGCCTGAAACTGCAAGGCAAGGTCTACACATCTACCGAGTATCCGCCCGAGGCGTTTGTTTCAATGCACAACGAACTCTCGTACGCGCACAAGTGGCCGGGCCGCCTCGTTTTCTTCTGCGCCCTCGCTCCGCAACACGGCGGCGAGACGCCTATCGCCGACAGCCGCGCGGTGCTGCGCCATCTGGATCCCGCCCTCGTTGCCCGATTCCGCGAAAAGGGCGTGCGCTACGTACGCAACTTGCACGGGGGGCAGGGCGCCGGCCTGTCATGGCAGACTGTTTTCGAGACCGACGACCGGGCCTTTGTCGAGGCGTATTGCCGCGAGGGCGAAATCGAGTTTAGATGGATGGAGGACGGCGGCTTGTGGACGACGCAGGTGCGCCCGGCCATCGTTCGCCATCCGAAAACAGGCGAGGAGGTGTGGTTCAACCAAGTAGACCAGTGGCATCCCTCAAACCTCGACGCGGCCACAGCGGCGGCCCTCCTGGCGACGACGGCCGTGGAGGACCTGCCCCTTTATGCTACCTTCGGCGATGGCACCCCCTTCGACCCGGCCGACCTCGACGCCATCCGGGCAGCTTTCGCCGCCGTTCTCGTCCGTTTCCCCTGGCAACAGGGCGATCTTTTGCTGATCGACAACACCCTCGCGGCGCATGGACGGATGCCGTTTACGGGCCCGCGCAAGATCAGCGTGGCGATGGGCGAAACCGTCTGGCTCGAGGAGGGCTCGTGAAACTGTCGAAGGCCGCTTTCAGCCATCGCCGAAATTCAGGCGTCCTATCACAGGAAGACGTTTAGCATCCAGGAAAAAAGCAATGCCGGCATGAGTAGTAGGGTTCTCGAAGGCTTTCGGCTCTCCGTGCAGCAACGTATTGCTTGGCGACGCCAGCAGACGGCGCAAAGGACGCTTTTTGCACAAGGCGCCGTGCTCATTCAGGGGCCATTGGATCGGGGGGCCTTGCGTGCAGCAGTCAGGCAGTTGGTGGAGCGTCATGAGATTCTGAGGACCACCTACAAGCAAGCGCCCGGGCTGACGAGGCCACTACAGGTCATCGGCCAGCCAGGGGCAGAGGCGTTTGACTATCATGAAAGCAGCGCGACCGAGGCCACTAACCTCGCCGAAAGGTGGGCTGCGGAACGAGCGGCTGTGCAGGGGAGCACGAGCGCATGCTGTGTCCGCTTCCACTTGATTGAAGAGGACGCAGCACGGCACCTCTTGCTTTTTACCTTGCCGGCGCTGGGTGCGGATGTACCCTCGCTCGATTTCCTCGTCCAGGACCTCGCCTGTTGCTATGGAGGGGCCAGGGGAGAGGCGCCGCCGGACGAGCCTGTTCAGTACGTGGATTTTTCTGAATGGCAGCACGAATTGCTGGAGGAGAAGGGAGAGGGCGCGACGTACTGGGCCGCACAACTCTCGCAGGAAACAGCCTCTTTCACGCTACCCTTCGATGAACCCCAAGACGCCTCGCAGCAGGGGCCGGGCACAATGGTGGTACGCTTGCCTGAGGAGCAGCAAGTGAAGCTGTTCGCAAGGGCGGCTGAGGAGGGGGTGACGCCCGAGGTGTTTCTGCTAACCTGCTGGATGACCTGGCTCGGACGCCTTGCCGCGCGCCATGAACTTGCTGTGGGCGTCTTCTCGGACGGACGCGCGTACGAGGAATTGGCCGGGGCCGTGGGGCCGCTCTCTCTCGTCCTTCCTGTCCATGCATCGGTGGCTTCAGAGCAGACCTTCGCCGAGGTTGCGCGGCGTCTTCAGGGTGTGGTTGAAGAGCAGCGTGCATGGCAGGATTACTTTCCTCTGCCATCGGAAGGCGTCCTGCCGCAATACGATTTTATTTTCGCGCGTCGCCTGGGCCGCATCCATGCGGCGGGGGTGCATTTTGTGCTGCAAGAAAGCTTGGTCGAAGCCGATTCGGTCCGGTTGCGGCTTCGGTGTGAGGAGCGCGACAGGTGCCTTTTCCTCCACCTCCTATTTGATCCGAATCGTTTTTCGCCCGCCGACGTCCGATGCAGCGCCGAACAAATTGAATCGTTGCTGGGCAACGCACTCACTGCCCCGCAAGCGCGCCTGGGGGACCTTTCGATGCTGAGCGCGGACGCGGTGCGGCGGGTGCTGCGGGCCTGGAACCAGACGGCAACGGACCACCGGCTGGACCGGACCCTTCCGCAGCTTTTCGAGGCGCAGGCCGAAGCCACACCGGCGACCACGGCGCTCATCTGGCAGGATGGAGAACGCAGCTATGGCGCGCTGAACGAGGACGCCAACCGCCTGGCGCATTTGCTCAAGGCGCGGGGGGTGCGGCCCGGCGCGGTGGTGGCGCTCTACCTCAGCCGCTCACTGGAGATGGCGACGGCCGTGCTGGGGGTACTGAAAACCGGCGCGGCGTACGTGGCGCTCGACCCGTCGCACCCGCCGGCTCGCCTGGCTTTCGTGCTCGAAGAAACGAGGGTCCACTTCATCCTCACACTACGCCCCCTCGCCGAGTCCCTGCCGCCCAGCGACGCCGAGATCGTGTACCTCGATGATACGCCCGCGTTGCAAGCACAGCCCACGCATAATCTCGAAGCGTCCTCGCTAGCCGAAGCGCCGGCCTACGTCGCCTACACCTCCGGCTCTACAGGGCGCCCGAAAGGCGTCGTGGCGACCCACCGGGGCATCGTCAACTACCTGGACTACCTCAGCACGTACTCGCTTGGGCCGTCCGATCGGGTGTTGCAGGTGGCAGGTCTGACTTTCGACGCCTCAGTGCGTGACTTGCTGGGGCCGCTTACCGTGGGTGCCTCGGTGGTATTGGCACGCCCCCACGAGGCAACCGACCCGAGGGCGATATGGCGGCTTATCCGGCAGTATGACATCACGGCGTTACTGTCAATCGTTCCGACGATGCTACGTGGCCTAGTTGACGCCGCGCGCGCGGCGGGCGAGACGGCGCCGGGGATGCGGACGCTTCTCGTCAGCGGTGAGCCGTTATTCTTCAGCGACTATGAAGCCGCACAGGGAGCCTTCAGCGAAGCGGTACTCGTGGCCAACCAGTACGGTCCTACTGAGTGCACTATGACGTGCAGTCATCACGTCCTCGGCCAGGACGATGCGCGGCGTGAGGCGGTGTTTCTCGGACGCCCCATTGCCAATACGCAATTCTACGTGCTTGATGCGAACCTGCAACCCGTGGCAGAGGGGGTGCCCGGCGAACTCTACATCGGCGGTCTGGGCCTAGCCCTTGGTTATCTCCGCCGACCCGCAGGCACCGCAGAACGTTTCGTGCCCGATCTTTTTGGTGAGACGCCCGGTGCCCGGCTCTTTCGCACCGGCGACCGGGTCCGCTATCGAACCGACGGAAACCTCGAATTCATTGGGCGGAACGATCACCAGATAAAGCTGCGCGGACTACGCGTGGAGCCGGGCGAAATAGAGCAGGTGTTACGGCAACATAGGGACGTGCAGGCAGCGGCGGTGGTGGCACGCGGGGAAGGCGAGGCCATGCAACTCATCGCTTACGCAACCTGCGATGGATCAGTAGCGGAAAACGAATTGCAGGCGTTTTTGGGAGACCGGCTGCCCGCCTTCATGATACCCTCCGCCATAGTACGGCTCAAAAATTTCCCCCTGACGCCGAACGGTAAGATTGATCGGCGCGCCTTGCCCGCGCCGGCGCAGGGGCCCGGAAGCTTCTACTCGGCGCCGAGAACGCCTACAGAAGAGCGGCTGACACTTCTATTCGCCGAGCTGCTTGCTGTCGAGCGGGTGGGGGTGCACGACGACTTCTTCGCGCTGGGCGGGCATTCCCTCCTGGCTATTCGGCTCGCTTTCCAGATTCAAGAGGCTTTTGGAGAGTCCCTGCCCCTTGCGGTGCTTTACAACAGGCCGACGCCGGCTGGCCTGGCCCGACTGCTGGATGCCGCAGAGCCGCACGTCGAAGGGCCGCTCGTCTCCTTGCGTGAAGGCGGAGCGCTGCCGCCGCTATTC
>JAHEMB010000159.1 GCA_024643915.1 Rhodothermaceae bacterium
AAACGGGCGGCGGCGGCGCGGGCCTGGTCAATCTCCTGGTCGAGATCCTGCAACCGGTCCGTGAGGGCAAGGTGCCGCTGCCCCTCCTCCTCCCTGCCGAGGGCGACGAGGGTGCGACCGAGGTTGTACTGAACGCCGGGCTTCCAGGGCTGCGCCGCCGCCGCGTGCTCGAAGAGCGGCAGCGCCTCTTCCAGGTTGCCCTCCTTAAACAGGAGCGTCCCAAGCTGATACGCGAAGTCGGGGTTGCCCTGCCCGTGCCGCCAGGCGCGGCGGGCATGGGCGAGGGCCTCCTCTGTTCGCCCCTCCTCCTCGTAGAGCTCGGCCAGCCACGCGCTTGCCTGCGCGTGGGTCGTGTCCAGCCGCAACACCTCCTCGTACGCAAGCCGCGCACTGTCGGGGCGCTGCAAAGTCTGGTAGACGCGGCCCATCTGCAACCACGATTGCGGCAGCGCCGTCGCGTCCGTCTGCTTATAGTAGGCCCGCAGCGCCTCGGGGGAGGAAAGGATGGCCTCCCGCTGGTACTCATACCGGCGGATCGCCTCGCGGTAGTGGCCCTGCTCGAAGGCTACGTGCCCCCGCTTGTACCAGCCGCCCCGGTGGTACGGATCGAGCGCGACAGCCCGCGCGAAGGCCGAATCGGCGGCTCCTAGCTGATAGAGTTCCAGCAAAACGTAGCCGCGCTGGTAGTGCGCCTCGGGGAGATCCGGCGCGACGCCCAGGAGACTGTCGGCGAGGGCGAGGGCGAGGGCGTACCGGCCCGTATTCGCTGCCTGCTGCGCCTGGGTGTGGAGGCGGACGGCGTGCTCCCCGGCCACCTGCAACCGCTCGGCGGGCGTCGATACCGGCGCCTCGGCACACCCCGCCGCGAGGAGGAGGCCGACGAGGCTGGTCGCTGCTATGGAAACACGTCCCAGATTCATCGGCGGGCGGCAAGCAGAGAGGGCGCGAGCGGGCGGGTGTCGATCACCCCGGCCCCCTCGGCGATGTGTACCTCGTGCCCGGCAGGCAGGTTCGTGAACTGCTCGACCGCGCCGCCCGGCCACGCCACTGTCAGGGTATCGACCTGCGTAGCCGCGCCCAGCCCGAACGTCAGCGCCTTCTCCGAAGAGGCCAGGAAGCTCGAACCGGTCCGCACGCGCTGCTGCACGCGCACCCCCCCGGCGACGGTGGTGACGTGGGCGCCGAGGGCATCGCGGTTGCTGCCCTGCCCCTCAAGACGCACGCGGAGGGCACCGCCGCCCTGCTGGTCGTTGCGCAGCAGATGAACGGGGCCGCCGTTCTCCGTTACCAGCAGATCCACGTCGCCGTCCCGGTCGTAATCCGCCGTCGCCACGGCCCGCCCCACGATGGGCGCTCCGGGCGATGGCTGCTCCGTGAAGCGCCCCCGGCCATCGTTGAGGAAAAGCTGCGGGGCCTGGCGGTAGGTCACACCCTCCTGCACCCGCTCGACGTCCTGGGCGATGTGACCGTTGACAAGGAAAAGGTCCTGGTCCCCGTCGTTGTCGGCGTCGAAGAAGCTGAGGCCGAAGGTGAGCGTCGGGAGCGAGGGGCGCCCCACCTGAGCCGGAGCGGCGCGGTCCACGAAAAGGCCCGCGCCGACCTGCTGGTAGAAGCCGACCATCTCGTTGGCGAAATGGCCCACCGCGACCGTGGGCTGCCCCGTGCTATCGACCACACCCACGTCGATGCCCATGCCGGCGCGCGCCTGCCCGTTCTCGTCGAAGGCCAGCCCGCTGAGGACGCCCTGCTCGGAGAAGGTCCCGTCGCCCTGATTCAGATAGAACAGGTCGCGCTGCGTGTCGTTCGCCACCACGAGGTCGAGCCAGCCGTCCTGGTTGAAGTCCCACTCGGCCACGCCGAGCGTCTTGCCCGGCGCCTCGGCAAAGCCGGCACGGGCCGTCCAGTCGCTAAACGTCCCCTCGCCGTCGTTATGATAAAAGCGGCCCGGCAGGCCGACGTAGAGTTGCGGCGTGCAGTACGACTTGGCCTCCCCATCGATGGTGCACCAGATGTCGGTCTCGGGCGACCACGCGACGTAGTTGCCCACGTAGAGATCGGTGTGCCCGTCCCGGTCGGCGTCAAAGAAAATAGCCGAGGTGCTCCACTCGGCCACGTCGCCCAAACCCACCGCGCGCCCCACCTCGGCGAAGGTGGGCGGCTGGTCCGGGCGCCGGTCGTTCCGAAGAAGCAGGTTACGATCCAGGGTGGTGAGGAAGATATCCAGGTCGCCGTCGTTGTCATAGTCGGCAATCGCCACGCCGAGACCGTACGCCCGGAGGGCTTCGAGGCCCGCCTCACGTGTCACGTCGCGGAAGGTGCCGTCAGCTTCGTTGCGATAGAGCCGGAGCGCAGGGGTCGGCGGGCCGTCGTGCCCCGGCCACGTCCCGCCACCGACGAGGACGAGGTCCTGCCACCCGTCCCCATCATAATCCAGAAAGCCGGCCCCGCCCCCCATCGTCTCGGGAAACCACGTCTCGCCAAAGGCGCCGGTGACGTGCCGGAAATCCGCTAGCCTGGCCAATTCCGTGGCGTGGGTAAAAGAGATAGGGGTTTCTGCAGATGCAGCGCGTGCTGCCGGCGCATCTTCGGTTCCTCGCTCACTCGTGCCACAGCCCGCAGCCAGCAGCCCGGCCAGCAGGAGCAGGATGAGCACGCGGGAAGATGGTGTTGGGAACGTATGAGAGAGAAACAATCCCACAGAGAAGGCGAAGTCAGGGCGTGCGGGCAGAACGGGGCAACTGCGAAAGGTAGCGTTTCGCCTCGGCGTGCTCGGGGTCGTACTGGAGGGCTGTTTCCCAGGCGGAGCGGGCCGCATCGTAGTTACCGGCCAGGGCATAGACGGTGCCCAGGTTGAGCCACACGTCGGGCTGCGTCGGGTCGGTGCGGAGGAGCACCTCGTAGCGTTGCAGCGCCGCCGTGGTATCGCCCCGCTCCAGCAGCAGGTTGGCAATGTTGTTCTGCAACTCCATCCATTCGGGCTTGAGCGCGTGCGCAATCGTGAGGGCCTCGACGGCTTCTCCCAGGCGGCCCGCCGCGCGCAACGCGGTGCCGTAGTTGACCCAGAGCATGGGCTCGTGGCTGTTAGTGGCGAGGAGGTTCTCCCAGCGCGTGATCTCTTTCTGATGACCGAGGAGGGTGTCGGCGCGGGCGAGGATGCGCGCGCCCTCGTCGGCCCGCCCGAGGCCGTTGAGCGCCTGACCGAGGTTGTAGTGGGCCGCGTAATGCCCCGGCATCCCCTCGGCGGCTTTCCGCAACATCGCCTCGGCCCCCGCCAGATCACCGTTGCGCAAAAGCTGCACCCCGACGACGTAGGTGTAATTCAGGTTGTTCGGCGAAAGCGCCAGCCCTTTGCGCGAGTACCGCAGCGCCTCGTCGAAGTCGCCGGCATCCTCGTACAGCTGGCCGAACCACAGGTAAGCCGTCGGGTTGGTGCTGTCGGCGGCAAGGGCGCGCTCGAAGGCCGAGCGCGCGCTGTCAGCTTCACCCAGGTCAGCGTAGGCGCGGCCGAGTTGGGTCAGGTAGGCGGCCGTTTCGGCAGCGCCACGCTCCTTACGGTAGAGTGCCAGGGCCTCGCGGGGCTCGCCACGCAGGTACGCGCTGTTGCCCAGGTTGAGATAGACGCCGGGATAGTCCGGGTCGAGCTTCAACACAGCCTCGTAGGCGGCACGGGCCGGCTCATACTGGCGCATGGCGGTGAGGATGCGCCCGCGCAGGAACGGCACGTCGGCCAGGGCGGGGGCATGGTGGGCCGCGCTGTCCGCCAGCATGAGGGCGTCGGGGTAGAAGCCCGCCTCGTAGGCCTGCTGGGCGTTCAGCAGGAACGCGACGGCCTGCGGGTCAGCCTCTCGCCGCGCCTGCTCCGTCGAGGAGAGCGAATCGCCCCGGCTCCCGCACCCTGCCACCACAAGAGCGAGGACGAGGAGCAGCCCCGGCATGAACCGCCGCCCCGCGTCCTTCGCGTTGTCATGCCTGTCGTTCATGGATCTCAAATCCCAGTAAAGAAGAGGGGCATCGAGGCCGCCCACCGCCGGCATTTTATCCCGCTGCCTCCTAAAAATTATCGAGCGACGTGTGCGACAGCACGGTTAACGGGCAGCGCCGTCCGGGTGACGAGGCCCTCGCCTTCCACCAGGTGCACCTCGTGGCCGGCGGGCAGGCCGGTGTAGCGTTCCATGTCGCCGTTCGGCCAGCGCACGAGGAGGGTATCCACCTGCGGCGCGGCGTCCAGCCCAAAGGTAAGCACTTTTTCCGATTGGGAAAGGTAGCCGGAGCCTGTCCGCAAATGGCGCGTCTGGCGGGCCGTGGCCGTGAGCGCGGTCACGTGGGCCCCAAGGGCATCCCGGTTGCCCGCGCGCCCTTCCAGGCGGACGCGCAGCACGCCGCCGCCGCGCGAGTCATTGCGTAGGAGGTGCACCGGACCGTCATTCTCCGTCACCAGCAGGTCTACATCGCCGTCCCGGTCATAGTCGGCGGCGGCCACTGCGCGCGCCACCATTGGCTGCTGAAACACGCCGCCGATGGAATCAGCGGTGTCGGTGAAGGTTCCGTCGCCGGCATTGATGAAAAGGTGGGGCGGCTGCCGGTAGGCTGCGCCGTCGAGGGGATCGAGGTAGACGTGCCCGTTGGCAACATAGAGATCGAGGTCGGTGTCAAGGTCGGCGTCGAAAAGGAGGACGCCGAAGGCGAGCGTGGAGAGGCTAGGCTGCCCGATGCGGGAGGCCGCCGCCCGGTCCACAAACCACCCCCCCCGCTCCTGTCGGTACACGCCGATCATCTCGCTTGAGAAGTTGCCCACAAAAATCGAGGGCCGGCCCGTGGTATCGACGACGCCGATGTCCACGCCCATACCTGCCCGCGCCTCGCCATGCTCCCCCAGCGCGATTCCGCTTTTCACACCCTGCTCGGTGAAGGTGCCGTCGCCATCGTTGAGGTAGAGCAGGTCAGGCTCTCCGTCGTTGACGACGACGAAATCGGGCCAGCCGTCCTCGTTGAAGTCCCACTCGGCGACGGCGAGGGATTTGCCGGGCGAGCCCGCTAGGCCGGCTCGGGCCGTCTGCTCGGTGAAGGTGCCATCGCCGTTGTTGCGGTAGAAGTAGCTGGCGTCGCTGCCGTAGGTAGCGGGGGGGCAGTAATCGGCCTCACCCCCGGTGCGGAAGCAATCGATGTCGGTGGCGAGCGACCATGCCGCATAGCCAGCCACGTAGAGATCGAGCCACCCGTCGCGGTCGGCGTCGAAGAAAAGAGCGGAGCTGCCCCAGGCGGCGGCGGGACCTGCCACACCGGCCTGCTGCCCCACCTCAACGAAGATGCGGGCGCCGGATCCGAGCGAATCAGGGTCGTTGCGGAAGAGCAGGTTTTCGCCGAGCGCCGTCAGGTAGAGATCCTGGTCGCCGTCGTTGTCGTAATCAGCCGCCGCGAGGCCGGTTCCATAAGCACGGACGGCGGCGAGACCCACTTCGTTGGTCACCTCGGTGAACAACCCGTCACGGTCGTTGCGAAAGAGGCGCAGGGCGGCTACCGCCCCCGGCCCCGTGGGCGAGAGGCGCCCCCCGCCGACAAGCACGACGTCCTCCCAACCATCCCCATCATAATCGACGAAACCGCCCCCGGCGCCCATCTGCTCGGGAAACCAGAAACGCCCCTCCCCGCCGTTCTCGTGGCGGAAATCCCCCAGGCCCGCGCGTTGGGCCACATCGCTGAAGGCGAGCAACGGGGGCAGAGGCGGCGTGGCCGGCGGTGAAGCGCCCCCGCAGCCAATCATCACGACCGCGACGAGGGCAACAGACGAAAAGCTAGAGAGGTGCATGAAAGACTGGCGCGATCTCCAGAACGAGATCGGAGGCCCGCTACCCTCCCGTGAGGGCACTTCCTTTCTGCGCAAGCAGGCAACCCGGAGAGTGTGCTGCGTTTAGAACGATAGATGGGCACCGATGCGCTGGACGTCGCTGAAGACGCCGAAGCTCGTGTAGGCGTAGTTGATGCCGAGGCCTATGCCCGAGAACTTGTGTTGGAGGCCGGCGCCCAGGCTGATGCCTTGCTCGTCGGTGGGGAACGAGTAGCCGGCCCGGAGCGAGAGGATGTTCATGAGGGTGTACTCGCCGCCAATCTTGAGTTGCTCGTCGAAGTCGCGCGGGCGTTTGGCGTCGACGGCCAGGCGAAAGCTGTGCACGTTCTGATCGACGTTCATGAGGTCCGTCATGTTCATCGCCACGCCAACGTTGAAGGTAAGGGGCAGCTCGAAGTTCTCGTTGACGTAGGTCAGCTCCTGGGAGAAGTTGCGCACGTTCATGGCGAGGTTGAGGCTGCGGAAGCCAGTCTTGTAGAGCACACCGAAGTCGAAGGCCACGGTGGACACCTCATTCCCTTCCGTCGTGCCGTCCGACGAGAGGACGGCGTCGCCGAGATCCTGCGAGACGTACTTGGCGTTCGCCCCTACTGAGAAACGGTCGGTGAGGGCGATGGCGTACCCCAGGCCCACGGAAAGGGCGCTCGGGCTGGGGTTAGAGAGACCGAGTTCGCTGTACTCCACGTAGCCCTGCTCGTTGGGCGCCACGATGGTGCCAATGATGTCGTCCCCGTAATCGGGGAAGAGCAAGGAGAGGCCGAAGACACCGTACCGCCCGTCCATCGGTTTGAAAGCCGCCGTGGCCGCGTTGTAGTTGATGTCCGCGATCCACCCCGTCCACCCGAAGCTTGCGCTGAACCGCCCGTCCAGGCGCGCCATCCCGGCCGGGTTGTAGAACATCGCCACAGAGGAGCGCAACTCGGTGGCCGTCATGGCATCGCTGAGTGAGGCCGCGTAGGCGTCGGTCGATATTTCGAGGAACTTGAAGCTCGTCTGCGCCAGCTTTTCGGTGCCCACGTCCTCGCTGTCGATCTGGGCATGGGCCGCCGGCACGATCAACAGTAGGAGCGCCGCGAAGGTCAGGCTTTTGTAGCAGAGGTTCGACATCGAATCACCTTTTCGCGTTGAGATTCTGAGGGGGTGCCCGCGGCGGCCCGGCAAGGGGGCCGCCGCGTCTCCGCCTGGCTTACCGGATGACGAGGAGCTTCTGGATCGCGTTTTCGCCCGTGTCCGTGTTGGTGATCACGGCGATGTAGAGGCCGCTGACGACGAGCTGGCGCGAGGAGGTCGTCAGGTCCCAGAACTCATCCCCGCTTCCATCAACGTGGTCGAGCGTGGCCACCAGTTCCCCAAGCTCGGTATAGATATCGATGCGCGCCTGACCGGGGAGGCCATAGAAGGCGATCCGGTCCTGCACGTCCAGCCGAACCTCCGGGTCGGAGCCGAGGTGGTAG
>JAHEMB010000160.1 GCA_024643915.1 Rhodothermaceae bacterium
TTCGGTGATGAGGCCGCCATGGGCGCGCATGAAGTCTGCCAGGAGGCGGGCCGTCTCGCCTTTGTAGAAGCCGTCGCGCCCGTGGTCGCGGATGCGGCGGAGTGTCTCGGCCAGTTCGGGCTGCCGCCAGGTGTCGCCCGGCTCGTATGGCTTGCCGTCTTTCAGAAAGACCTCGGCGGTGGCGGCGTAGAGTTCTTCGTCGGCGTTTTCGTACACCCAGTCGAGGAACCACCGCAGCGCCCACGACATCGGGATGCCGTCCTCGGCGAGTTTGACGGCGGGATCGACGAGGTCGGCCCAGGGGAGGCTGCCCAGCCGCTGGTGCGCCAGCCACAGCCCCGCCACCGTCCCCGGCACGCCCACCGACAACGCCCCCTCGTGGTTGACGTTGTCGCGGATCTCACCCTGCGCGTCGAGGAACATCGTCTCAGTCGCGGCGGAAGGCGCCTTCTCTCTGAAATTGAACGTCGTCACTGCGCCGTCGGCGCCGTGGAAGACGAGGAAGCCGCCCCCGCCGATGTTGCCCGCCGAGGGATGGACGACGGCGAGCGCGAAGGCCGTCGCCACCGCCGCATCCACCGCGTTGCCGCCCTTTTCGAGGATATCAGCGCCCACCTGGGAGCCGAGGTACTGGCTGCTGACGACCATCCCCTGCCGCGCCGGAACGGGAATGCGCCCGGCCTGCGCGAGGAGTTCGCGCGCCGGGACGATCAGGAGGAGCAGACCAAAGAGGGAAAACGTAAGCTTGCGCATGAGGAGAAGGAGCGTCGTTGAACGGCGATTTCGAGACCCTAAAGATAACCTGCGCCGCGCTGGGAGGCTGTGAGAATTCTGATGATAGACCAGGGCGCTGCCAGCGGTCAATCCAAAAAAAGACCCGCCGGGCCGGGCGCCGGACGGGTCTGGAAAATCGTCAAAACGAAACGGCGCGGCGTCACTGATCTTGCCCGCTCTCTGAGGATTGCGTAGAGAAGTTGTCGCCGGTGCCGGCCCCGGTATCGCTGAGGGTGTTGTCTTCGAAGCGGTAGCGGTCGCGGCGGCCGATGACGGCGCCGGCGGGGATGGTGACGAGCGAGGCGTAGATGCTGAGCGCGACGGGATAGATGACGAGCTTCTTGTTCAGGCTCGTGCTCAGGGGGGCGTCCGGCTCGTCGCTGCCCTCGGCCAGGGCGCGCAGGAGGCCGTAGACGGTGCCGGTGACCATGCCGATGGCCAGGCCCGCCAGCGCCCCCTTCTTTGTCTTGATGAGGCTGACCTCGTGGATGTTCGTCGTGGGCACCTGCATGAACTGGTTGTTTCCCGGGTCGATCCACGAACTCGTCTCCGGTGTGAGTTGAAGGGCGTACCCTTCGTATACCTCGCCGTCCACCGTGATGATGCGGGCCGGGTTATCTCCCACCTCCTCATTGATCTCCGAGTAGGCGCCAGCCTCCATTTCGACGGGATGGACGCTGCGCGCATTCTCGCGGAACAGGGTGCAGCCGGAAAGGCCCAGGAAGACGAACGTGACTAGCAGAAGCAAAGAGCAGAAGCGGCAAGTCATAACAGCGCTGGGAAGGTTGATGGTCGGTCCCTGTCGAATGGGCAGCCGGGCAGCAGCGGGCGGGACAGCGGGGCGATGTCGGGAGACGCCTGAAATATAACGATTTAGAGAAACCGTTGTAGCCTTCCGCCGCCTGCATCGAAAATTAATACGCAATCGCCCTTTTCGCAAATCTTGATCTTAGAAAGAAGCGCGCACCTTTAACCAGAGCGTTGCATGGCTGCATGGCAGGCGCGGGATCTTCCCTTATCTGGGTGGTTATTGTGGCATCTCTCACCCTCGCGCCTCTCCAGGGCGTCCCGGCCAACCACTATGAGCCTGATCCTCGCCCCCGACGACCTCCATGCCCCTCTCGATGAGGAGGGCCTGAAGAACGGCCACAACGGGGCCGGAGAGGAACTGCGTGAGGTGATCGATAAGTCGCGCGATGGCGCTCCGGCGACGGGGAAGGCCGTCAGCGACCTTTTCTCCACCGACGAGATTTTCCACCGGGTGCTGGCGACGGCCGAAGACGAGTTCAGCCGGTCGGCACGGCTGCTGTTCTTGAGCGGGCTGGCGGCGGGCCTTTCCATCGGCCTGACGTTCCTCACGCGCGCGGTGCTGACGGGTCTGATGCCCGAAGACACGACCCACCTCTTCGGCAACCTGCTTTATCCCATCGGCTTCGTCTTTATCGTGCTGGGCCGCTACCAGCTTTTCACTGAGAACACGCTCACGCCCGTGACCCTCGTGGTGACGCGGCGGGCCAGCCTGCCGCACCTGCTGAAGGTGTGGGGGGTCGTCTTCACGGCCAACGTGCTCGGGGCCGCCTGCGTTGCCTTCCTCTTCTCCCGGACCAGCGTTTTCGGGCCGGAATCGGCAGCAGCGGCCTATGCGTTTGGCGAGCACGCCCTCACGCTCGCCTGGGGGGCGCTGTTCTTCAAGGGCGTCATTGCGGGGTGGCTCGTGGCGGGGATGGTGTGGCTCATCCATGCTGCCCGCGACACCATCGGGCGCTTCGTCATTGTTTACTTCATCATGTTCATCGTCCCCTCCACCGACCTCTTCCACTGCGTCATCGGGGCGTGCGAGATTTTTTATTACGTCTTTGAGGGGGGAACGACGGTAGGGACGGCGCTGGGGTCCTTCCTTGCGCCCGTCACGCTCGGCAACACGGTGGGGGGCGTCATCCTGGTGGCCCTCCTCAACTACGCCCAGACGAGCGACGACCGATTCTGGGACCGCGAGATGATCTCCTGGCGCGAGTGGTTTCTCGGGCAGGACGACGGCAAGCGCGTTGCCACGCAGGACTGAAAAGGTACTTTTGGTTGTCGGTTGCTTGGTTGTTGAATTCTGTACAGCGACCGGAGACTGAACCCCGGGAATTCCCACAGCTCCCTGCACACCAGCCCCCGCAACGCGCCTTTCCCGGGCGAAATCCCCTCACATTCTGAGGCTGTCTTGCGATTTTCCTGCAAGTTTCATTACTTGGTCACTCCTCATTTCCTGTTTCGTTTAACCCAAGAGGCAACCATGAAAGTGATCCATTGCAGAGATGTTGGCTTCGACTGCGACGGCGTGATTCGGGCGGAGACGGAGGAGGAGGCACTGCAGCAGGCCGCCAAGCACGCCCAGACGGTGCATGGCCTCGAAGACGTCTCCCCCGAGGTCGTCGCGAAGGTTCGGTCGGTAATGCGCGAGGAGCCGACGCAGATATGAACCGGCCTGCTTGTGCCAGGAACAAGAGGCGTCCCGCTGCGGCAGGTCGCCTTTTTTCGTGATCAGCGCTCGTGTTACCGTAGCCTGAACGTGACGGGGAGGGTCATCTTCACCGGCACATGAAGGCCCCGATGACGACCAGGTCGAAACCGCACCTGGCGCACCACGCGCACAGCCTCCTCGTCGTACCCGGCGCCGATGCCACATGTCACTTTAGGCTGAGTCACGCGGCCTTCCTCATCTACGACGAATTGGACGAACACGCGCCCCTCGACGCCGGCGCGCCGAGCCTGCTCCGGGTAGCGCATGCGCGCCTGGAGATCGCGCAACCCTTCCTGGTCGTTAGGCAGCAGGTGTGGCATGTCCTCGACGATAACGAAGACTTCCGGCTGTGCCGATGGTGGGGATGGCGGAAGATCGTCTCCGGGTAGGATGCGGTCGTGTACGAGGGCAGGCTCGGTGGCGGGCGGCAGGACACGCTCCACCGTGACGACCTCGTGCCCCAGGATGGTGATGCGGAATGAATCCGATAGGATCCGGCTGAGCTGAAAGGCCAGCACGAGCAGACCAAACAGAAACATCATCACGAGGACGGACGAAGGGGAGAACCAGGGACGCGGGGGGCCGTCGGCGCGAGACTGCATAGCACGGAAGGGCTGAGGTGAAACGAACTGCCTTTCTTCCAAGACACCGCCGGACCGCCAAGTTGTCGGATGGATGCTGCCTCGCGGATTTATCGCCAAGAACGCCGTGCCGCCCCCCGCCAGCGGAACCCCGCTACCCAGCAGCCATTCATGCTTCCACTCACGGGCGATTCGCACAACGCGGGTCGCCCGCTTTTTGATTTGGTCCGGCGTCAGTTGTCTTCTTTCGTGGCTAACGTATTCGGCTGGCTTCAACAACGGACCCCGCACAACCAACAACAGCGAGCGCAGCGAGCGTACAAAGCAGTGAGCGTACAGATTAGAAATATCGCCATCGTGGCCCACGTCGATCACGGCAAGACGACCCTCGTGGATGCGATGTTGTGGCAGAGCGGCACCTTCCGCGCCAACCAGGACGTGGCCGAGCGCGTGATGGACTCAATGGACCTCGAGCGTGAGAAGGGCATCACCATCATGGCCAAGAACACGGCCGTCTTCTACGACGACGTCAAGATCAACATCGTCGATACGCCGGGCCACGCCGACTTCGGCGGCGAGGTGGAGCGGACGCTGCGGATGGTGGACGGCATCATGCTCTTGGTGGACGCCGCCGAGGGGCCGCTTCCCCAGACGCGTTTCGTCCTTTCCAAAGCGCTCCAGTTGAGGCTGCCCGCCATCGTCGTCATCAACAAGATCGACCGGCAGGACGCGCGCCCGGAAGAGGTGCTGAATGAGATCTACGACCTCTTCATCGACCTCGACGCGAGCGACGAGCAGATCGAATTTCCCGTCCTCTACGCCGTGGCCCGCGACGGGCAATGCACGCCCGCCCTGGACGAGCCCTTGGCCGACCTGCGCCCGCTCTTCCAGACGATCATTGAGACGATCCCCGCGCCGGGAGGCGACGCCGAAGGGGCGCTCCAGGTGCTCGTCACCAACGTGCAACCGGATGCCTACCTCGGCCCGCTCGCCATTGGGCGCGTCATGCAGGGCACACTCAAGAACCGCCAGCGCGTCTCCATCTGCCACCGTGACGGCACGCAGGAAAAAGTGTCCGTGGCCGCCGTGTTCGAGTACGAGGGCTTGCAGCGCGTGGAAGTGGATGCCGTCGGCCCCGGCGACATCATCGCGGTGGCGGGCATGCAGGGCATCGGCCTGGGCGAGAGCATCGCCGACGCCGAGAACCCCCAACCCCTGCCACCCCTCCACGTCGACGAGCCGACGATGTCGATGGAGTTCCGGATCAACGACTCGCCCTTCAGCGGGCGCGAGGGGCAGTACGTCACCTCCCGCAACCTCCGCGATCGGCTCCTCAAAGAGGCCGAAACCAACCTCGCCATGAAGATCGAGGAGACCGACTCGCCCGACCGCTTCCTCGTCTACGGTCGGGGTGAGTTGCAGATGGCGATCCTCATCGAGCAGATGCGCCGCGAGGGCTACGAGTTCGCCGTGGGCATGCCGCAGGTCATCACGCGCGAGATCGACGGCAAGACGAACGAGCCGTACGAGCGCGCCCTCATCGACGTGCCCGAGGAGTTCATGGGCGTGGTGGTGCAGAAGCTGGGAATGCGGCGCGGGCAGATGACCAAAATGATCAACCACGGCAGCGGGCGCGTTCGCCTGGAGTTCGAGATCCCCAGCCGGGGCCTCATCGGCTACCGCACGGAGTTCCTGACGGACACTAAAGGCACCGGCATCCTGACCCACCTCTTCGACGGCTTCCGGCCCTGGGCTGGCGACATCAGCCACCGCTCCACGGGCGGCCTCGTGGCGGACCGCCAGGGCAAGGCCACCGGCTACGCCATCGTCAGCCTCCAGGAGCGCGGCGAGCTGTTCCTCGGGCCGCAGGACGAGGTCTACAGTGGCATGATCGTGGGCGAAAACAGCCGCGACGCCGACCTCGACGTGAACATCACCAAGGAGAAGAAGCTCACCAACATGCGCGCTTCCTCCGCCGACAGCTTCGAGAAGCTGGTGCCGCCGCGCCGGATGAGCCTGGAAGAGGCCATCGAGTTTATCCGGGAGGACGAGTTGATCGAGGTGACGCCCAAGAGCTTCCGCCTCCGCAAGCGCCACCTCGACCCCAACGAACGCAAGCGCTACGCGATGGGCAAGGTGTGAGGGCGGCAAACTTCACCGCCGGTTAGGCCTATAATCGTCGTTCCCAGGCCACCTGCGCAGCGCCGGGGAAGAGCGCGATCTCCTCGAACGCGTCACGCAGCACCGTGCGCAGTACCTCGCCAAGCGCCTTGCCGACGGTCCGGTGGCCTTCCTTCGTGAAGTGAACCGGGTCGAGGTAAAGACTGGGAACGTTGGCTTCGGCGCGTTGGAGGGCGGCGGCTACGTCGAAGCGCACGACGCCCTGTGCGTGCATCTCTTGCAGAAAAGCGAGTGCTTCATCAGGAAGGGGAAGGAGGGCGCCGTCGTGCAGGTACGGCGTGATGCCCATCACCACCGGCACGCCCCGTCGCTTCGCCTCGGCGACGGCGGCGCGGACGGCGTCGAGGTTCTTGGTTTTTCGCGCTTCCAGGTCGGCTTGGTAGAGGACGTCGTGGTCGAGGGGTTTTTCGGGCAGGTAGAACGCCGCGCCGGGGGGCGGGCGGTGGCGGAAGGCAGGCAGCCAGAAACGCATTAGCAGGTTGTCGAGGACTTCGACGAGGGCGAAGCGCGGCTGGTAGCGGGCCGGCCACAGGAAGCCGACCGTGGCGTAGCTGCGCCACACGTCGCCCCAGGGAAAGAGCCAGACGAGCGCGTCAAGGGAATCCGGTCCGGCCACAAAAAGCTCGGCCTGGTTGACGAGGGAGGTGCCGTTGACGCCCGCGTTCATCGCGTAGACGGGACCTTCGGGGCGCAGCATGTCGGCGGCCACTTCGGTGAAGAGGTCGGCGTCATCGATGCTGGAGCCGCCCCAGGTGACTGAGTCGCCGAGATAGAGGACGCGCCGGGTGCCCGGCGCTACCGGGTGCGCCGTGCGGTAGCCGTTGGCATCAATCGTCACCCGCGCGCCCCGCAAACGCTCCACCTGCTGGCCGGGCAGGGGCCGCAGCCCGCCCCACGCGGCATTGTAGTACAGCACCGGATCGCCCAGCCCGAGGGCGCGCGCGGCCCCCTCCAGCACGACGAGGGTCAGCGCCGCCACCACGAGTACGTAACCGAGCCTGATAAAAAAGCGCTTCATCTACAAGGTGTCAGAGATCACTTCAGGTTGAGAATCGACGAGCGCCATTCCTTCAGCTTAGCTTCGATTCGTCCATTCTTTCAGCCCGCTTTCTCCAGAACAGCAACGAAAAATCCGCCCGTGTCGTTCTGGTGGGGCCACACCCGCATCGCCTGTTGGAGGCAAGGGTGCAGCGCCCGGCCCTGCCACGCCGTGAGGCCCGGCGACGTTGCGAAGCCGTCGATCCGCGCCGGCA
>JAHEMB010000161.1 GCA_024643915.1 Rhodothermaceae bacterium
TACGCCCGTGAGGCCTCGTCCACGCTTCGCTACCGCGTAGCTACGCTACGACCGTGAGCTCTTCGCCCTGCGCGACGTCTTCGTTCGCCGCGACCCAATTCTCCTCGAACCGGTCGTTCACGTAGGCGACCTCATGCCCGAGGCGAGCCAGCAGCGCTGAGGCGGCCGCGGCGCGGCTGCCCGTGCGGCAATAGACGAGCAGCTTCTTACCGGCTGGCACCTCGTCTTTCCGGACCCAGAGCCGCGTGTGGGCGATGTTCTGCGAGCCCGGCACGTGCGCTGCCGTAAACTCCGACAAGCGCCGCACGTCGAGCGCGACGATGTCTTCTTGCCCCCGAAGCGCCCCGACCTGCGCGAAGTCGATCTCGTCGATCGTTGCCAGTGCGCCGCCAGAATCCTGATAATGTGCCAGCGTCTCCCGCGTAGCGAAGCCGACGATGTTGTCGAGGCCGATACGGATGAGGTCGCGCACCGCCTCATCCAGCCGGTGCTCCTCGATGATCAGGTAGATCGGGGTCTCTGTTTCGACGTAGGAGCCTGCAATCGTGTTGAAGGTCTTGTCCATCGGAGCGTAGAGCGCGCCCGGCAGGTGCCCGGCCATGAAGCCCGAGCGGTCGATGCGGGTGTCGAGGACCGCGACGTCCAGGCGGCCGGCCAAGGCGCTGAGTTCGTCCGTCGTCAGGCGCCGGGGTTGCGGCAGCGTGCCCAGGATTTTCGGGCCGCGCTTGTTGTCGCGCTTCATTCGGGCGAAGTACATCGGCGGTTCGGGCTGGCCTTCGAGGATGAACGCGACGAACGCGTCTTCGCCGCGCCGGGCCGCGTCGATGGAGGCGTTGAAGCGCCGCTCATAACCCACCGTCGACTCGGGCACGGCGCCGAGGGCTTTGCCGCAGGCGCTGCCGGCGCCGTGCGCGGGCCACAGTTGCAGGAAGTCCGGCAGATTGAGGAAGCGCTGGACCGAGCGGTAGAGCGTCCGCGCCGACGGCTCCATCATTCCGGTCTGTCCCGCAGCCGACTCGAGCAGGTCGGGCCGCCCGAGGTCGCCCACGAAGACAAAGTCGCCGCTGACAATGCCCATCGGCTCGTTGGCGCCGCCGCCGTGGTCGGTGATGAGGAAGCTGAGGTGTTCGGGCGTATGCCCCGGCGTATGAACCGCCTTCACTTCGATGTTGCCCACGTTGAACGTGTCGCCATCTGTGAGCAACTGATAGTCGTAGTTGCTGCCGAGGAGCCATTCGTACTTCCAGTCGGCATCGCCTTCGTCCGAGGCGTAGACCCTGGCGCCGCGCTCGGCGAACTCGCGCATGCCGGAGAGATAATCGGCATGGATATGCGTGTCCGCCACGGCGACGATTCGCAGGTCCTCTTGCTCCGCTATCTCGATGTAGCGGTCGATGTCGCGCTCAGGGTCGATGACGATAGCTTCGCCTGTGGCCTGGCAGCCGATGAGGTAGGCGTACTGTGAGAGTTTTTCGTCGAAGATCTGTCGAAAGAGCATGGTAGAGCCTCCAAAAGGGGTTCGTTGATGAGGGAGTGTTCGATGGATGCGGTGTGCTTAGTGCGCGCGCTTAGTGAGGAAGCCTGGGGCGTAGCGCCCCGTAGATCCACGCACCGGCAATAGCGCCCAGGAGCGGCACCAGCATCACGGTGACGCCGCTGCCGATGAGCGCGTAGAGGGGGCCGGGGCAGGCCCCGAGCAGTGCCCAGCCCGCCCCGAAGAGGGTACCGCCGATGATCTGGCTATAGCCGCGGCTGTATTCCTTTGGGGCGATGGTGATGGCTTCACTGCGCAGGGTCTTCACGCCGAAGCGTTTGATGAGGGCGACGGAAACTGCGGCCACCGCGACGGCGAAGCCGATGATGCCGTACATGTGAAAGCTTTGAAAGCGGAACATCTCCTGGATGCGGAACCAGGAAATGGCTTCACTCTTGGCCAAGACGATTCCGAAGAATGCCCCTACCAGGAGGTACAGCGCGAAGTCGCCCGGTCGCATCACTGGTCGGGCCTTCGAGGGCCCGGCCGGCTCGGTCTCTATCGCCCGCGGCGCCGGCGGCGCGTTAAGGGTTGGTTCATCGAGGTACGTCATTGTAATCGTAGTAAGGTCAAATCAGAATGGGGTAGACGAAATACGTAATCAAGAGGCCTCCCAGGAAGAAGCCCGCGACGGCAATCAGCGACGGCTTTTCCAGGGTTGCCAGCCCCATAATGGCGTGGCCCGAGGTACAGCCGCCGGCATAGCGCGCTCCAAACCCCAGCAGCAAACCGCCCACGACGAGGACGATAAAGCCGGGGACTGTCAGCAGAGCTGGCCAACTGATAAGGTCGGATGGAACCAGGCCATCGAAGTCCTTGATGCCCAGGGCCGCCAGGTCGCCTCGCGTTGCTTCCGAAAGGGCGATGGGATCCAGATTGGCCAGCCAGAAGCCGGCGATCAGTCCGCCGAGGAGGATGCCCACGGCGAAGGTCAGATTCCACAGGCCCCGCGCCTTCCAGTCGTAGGAAAAGTAGGCGAGGCCACGTGGTACCGTCGCTGCGCACACATGGCGCAGGCTCGAAGAGATACCAAAGGCTTTGCCCGTAAGGATCAGCAGCAACGGCACCACCAGCCCGAGCAAGGGGCCCGCCACATACCAGGGCCAGGGTTGAGAGAGAAAGTCTAGCATTGCTACGGTTTGTTACAACTTGTCATTACAAGCCCGATTCGATGGCGATGTACTACTGTTGAGTTATATTGTTTTTGGCTTCACTGTTTATTCAAACAGCGAAGTGGGTCGAGAACGCCTGGCTGTATGACCACATAGATCGGAGAGGTAGCATTTAGTGCCTATGTTGAAATTGAAGTGGTCAATTCTTAGGAGCTATGGATCATGATGGGTGAATATAGATATAACTCTTAGGATATTTTATAAGTCAACGGTAAACCGGCTTATGCTCACTAACATGGTGCCCCGCGATATGCTGGAACAGGTGGCCCGGCGCTTCAGGCTGCTGGGAGAGCCTGTCCGGCTCGAGATCCTGAACTGCCTGCAGGCCAGCGGAGAAATGAACGTGCAGCAACTCGTCGAAGCCACCGGCCAGGGACAGGCCAATGTAAGTAAACATCTTCGCCTGCTGGCCGACGAGGGTCTGGTCAGCCGCCGGAAGGAGGGCCTCTACGTCTACTACCGCATCGACGACCCTAGCCTGTCCGGACTCTGTCTGCTCGTCTGTGGGCAGATCCAGGGACAGCAGAATGCAGGTCGCGTTTCCGTGGAAGAAACGGGATGAACGCTACATCTGTGAGATGCTGGCCTACGGCGCCTCGCCGAACGCTTTTGTGGCCGAACAGGCGTCGGCCTTGTTTCCACTGGGCGCCGAGGTGGTCGAGTTGGGGGCAGGCGAAGGCCGGAACGCCGTGTTTCTGGCCGATGAAGACTACCGGGTCACCGTCGTCAACTACGCGAAGGTCGGCCGCGCCAAAGCGGCGCAGCTTGCCCCGTCGGGCAGTGTCGAAAGCTTCCGGCCTCAACTCCCATGGCAGGGCAACCGGGCTAACCGCGAATGGACCCTGTGTTACAAAGGGGTGGCCTTCACGTGAGAAAAGGAATATTGTACAACGCATAGCTTGGAAAGCCAGGCACCTCGCGCGCCAGTATGTCCCAAACTCTCATCCCCCCTGGTTGATAGCGTCGCATTTCAGTGTTGCGTAGCTGCCGTGAACAACGAACATGAGTAGTAAGAGCACGGCGGTCCCCAAAACAATAGAAAACTGATCTACATTAGATCTACAATTCTTTCGGAGGCCCCGTTTCTTTGAGATGAGACTTTAAGAGAGATGAGACTTTAAGATGAAATGTGCGGAAACAGAGCGGAATCGCTGTATGTGCATACAGCCGGCACCTTTTTGGATACAAGGTTATATAATTAAAAATTTATAACCTACATACAATTGAGTACCCGGGGAGGGACTCGAACCCTCACAGCCTTGCGGCCAACGGTGTTTGAGACCGTTTATGCCGGTTCGAAAAGCGACCCCGTCGCCTCAAAAACAAAGATTTCAGCGGAAGGCAAAAGTTGCCTTACGCATATGTTACGCACGAGGACGGATTTAATCCTCTTTCTCAGGCCAGATCCAGCAGCACTTCGGGATGAGCGGCGGCCACTTGCAACAGCTTCATCGCCGGGCCGGTTGGCTCGCGCCGCCCCTGCTCCCAGTTCTGGAGCGTCTTGATATTGATGCCCAGCACGTAAGCAAAGTCCTCCTGCGAAAGCCCCATGCGTCGCCGGATCTCACGCGGGTCAGGCTCGCCGACGAAATGAACCCGGCCGGCGGGCACATCGGCCTCGCCGCACTGATAGGCCTTCATTTCCTCGATGCTTTCGAGGAGCTGGTTGAAGCGTTCTTCCTTCATGGACTTCAAGTGTTGCTGAGATCCCGTGTGAGCGTCTCGGCGGACTCGACAAAGGTTTCCACATCAAGGAGCAGATCAGCAGCAGCAGCCGTGTCGAAAATGCTGAAAATGTCGTAGTCCGCTTTCTGCCGCATCTTCCAGGCGGAGCCAAAAATTTCTCCTTGATGCCGGGGAAAACGCTCCGTCTCCACGAAGCGGGTCCAGAAACGATTGTGTATCCCCTTGTGTGTCTTCGGTGATTCGCCCACCTCGACGAGGGCGGCCTGGGCGGCGTAGAAGGCCGCGTAGTAGGACCTATTGATCGCGCTCTCTACCTCCTCCGCGTCCAGGAGCAGCTGCGCCGCGTGCAGCGTGTGCCGCGCCTTCTTGAGGAGCGCGGCGGCGGTTTCCGTCATAGCTCTATCCCTTCGGCGTGCACATTGCGGATGAAGGGGCGCCGAAGGTCCTGGTACGTCTCCTCATCGTAGGGGAAGAAAGAGAAGTCGAGGCGGTACCGCTCGAAGAGATCCATTTGCAGGGAGACGAGTCGCTTGATCTCTTCATAGAGCCTCAGCGGCCCCGCCAGCACCACCAGCACGTCGATGTCACTCTCGGGGCCGGCCTCCCGCCGGGCCTGCGAGCCGTAGAGGACGACGTGTTGCAGCCGGGCGCCATACATGGCTTCGAGGCGCCGTCTTGCTTCTGAGAGGATGGGTTGTAGTTCGGGCGCCATGCTTCGCGCTCCCTGCATCAGGTGAACCGGAAGGTAAAACTACGCTATGGGCGGAGGCAAGTTGCCGGCACGCCAAGGCCCGCACTCCTAGCGCGGTATCGTGGGGAAGCAGATAGCCATCTCGACGGCCGAAGAAAGTTATCCACAACGGCGAATTTTTTATGCACACACCTTGAACATGTCAGGCGTCTTTCTTTAACGTTATACCGATTCTAACAAAAAAGCCCCTCCGAGACTGGTTGCGGGACCGAGTCGGAGGGGCCGTCCAAGACGCAAAGGGGAGACGTGTATGCCTGCGCTACCTCGGCGGGGTCACCGGGCAGGGGCTTGCTGCATCCGGCCTCTGCGTGTGGGCTGGGGACCGTTAGCTAACGGTGCGGAGGTCATTATACGGAGGAGCCCTCTCGGGGGCAACCCTTGAAAATGTAACATCACCTTACACTACGGTTGCCCTTTCGGGTTACACCCCACCTTTCCTTCCAGCTTACACGATGCCTTGCGCCATGCCTCACACGCCAGCCGCCCGGCAGCAGCCTGAAACGGTGCTCACCGCCTTCCGCGCCGACGCCGGGCTGATCGCCACCGTGCGCGAAATCGCCGCAGCCGAGGACCGCTCCGTCTCCGCCGTGATCCGCCAGGCCTTGCGCGCCTACGTCCAGAGAAAGGGGGGGCAGCGAAAAGGCGAGTATGCGACGCCTCCGATCAAGAAAACAACGTCCCGAAGATAGATGAGGCCCTGTTGCGGATGGACGTGGCGGGTCCGCTTTCGTTAAGGTACAACGTATCAGAAAGCGAGTGCGATGAGTAAGCAAGGCAAGGAGGACCCACCGAAAGCGGGTCGCGGGTTGCAGGGCGAAGCCGGGCCGGTCGACGTGGTGGCGGCGAAGGTGGCGGATTTGCTACGGGCCGACCTGGATGCCCAGTTCAGCGACCTGGCCGCGGTGATCGAGGCGCAGGCGGAGCTGCTGTTCGAACGGCACCGGGCGACGAAGCCGCTCCTGTCGGTGAAGGACCTGGCGAAGACGCTGGGCATCTCGCAGCGGAAGCTCGAGACGTTGATTGCGGCAGGGGAGCTGGCGCCGCTGTGGATCGGGGGGCAGCGCCGGTTCCACCCGGACGCTATCGACGCCTACCTTCGGCAGTGTGAGCGGCGGGGAAGGAAGCGCCGTGCGAAGCGGCGGGGGGTGGCGTAATGCAGCGGAGGATCGATCGCGCCCTGGTGCACTTCGAGGGGGTGCGCGCTTCAGGGCGGGGCTTCGTCGCGCGGTGCCCGGCCCACGAGGACACGCACCCCAGCCTCTCCATCGCCGAGGGGGACGACGGGCGGGTGCTGCTCCACTGCCACGCCGGCTGCCCGCCGGAGCGCATCATCGAGCGGGCCGGGCTGGCCTGGGAGGACCTCTTCCCCGAGGACGATCTGCCAGTCAACGGCCAGACAGGCGGAATCGGCACCCTAGTAAAGGCCTACAGCTACATCGACGCCGACGGCCACCTGCTCTATCAGACCGTGCGCTTTGAGCCCAAGGCCTTCCGTCAGCGCCAGCCGAACAGAGCGGGCGGCTGGATCTGGAATCTCCAGGGCATTGAGCCGGTGCTCTACCGGCTGCCGGATGTTCTGCGAGCGGTAAAGGAAGGGCGCACGGTCTTCCTCGTCGAGGGGGAGAAGGACGCCGATGCGCTACGCCGCCAGGGGCTGACGGCCACGACGAGCCCGATGGGGGCGGGCAAGTGGAAGGACGCCTACGCCGAGGCGCTCGCGGGCGGCGAGGTGGCGATCGTGCCGGACGCCGACGAGGCCGGACAGCGGCACGCCGAGCAGGTGGCGCGCAGCCTGCAGGGACACTCGAAGGCGGTGCGGATCCTCTCGCTCCCCGGTCTGCCCGAGAAGGGAGACGTGAGCGACTGGCTGCGGCGGGGCGGTACCGCCGACGAGTTGATGCGCCTGGCGGCCCTGGCGCCGCTCTACGCGCCTTCTCCTGCTGTGTTAGTGGAAGACTGGCCCGCGCCGCAGTCCTTCCCGCGCGCCTCAGCGGCTCCTGCGGCCTTCAAGGCATTCCTGCTACCCGCGACGCTCGGTGACTGGGTTGAGGACGTGGCTGAGCGTATGCAGGTGCCTCTCGACTACCCCGGCATCGGGATCATCGTCACCGCCGCGGCGGCCCTCGGGCGCAAGCTCGGCATCCGGCCCAA
>JAHEMB010000162.1 GCA_024643915.1 Rhodothermaceae bacterium
CCACATGAACCGGCGGATGAAGATGTTCGAGCCGGGCCATTTCGCCATCAACGAGTTCGGGGAGATGGTGGCGCGAGAGGAAGACGCCGACAACGAGCCGGGCTACTGAAGAGAAACGTGAAATGTGAAACGTGAGGGTGCTTCGCCTGCACGCCTCGCCAACAGCACCCTCACGTTTCACGTTTCGACGGTTCTCTCAAAAAGCGTAAAGCACGAACACGAGCACCAGCACCTAATCACGCAACCTCGCCCTCACCGCCATGCTCGAATTTCTCGATTTCAGCGCTCATATGGGCATGCCCATAGACGTCTCGGTGCACGGCGCCCAGATCGATTACACGATGGCGCTCGTGCACTGGCTGATGTTCATCTTGTTCATCATCTGGGCGCCCTATTTCCTCTACGTCCTCTACCGCTTCCGGCAGAAGAAGCAGCCGAAAGCCAACTACCACGGGACGAAGAGCAAGATGTCGACTTACCTGGAGGGCGGCATCGTGGTGGCCGAGGTGGTGCTGCTTTTCGGCTTTGCCCTGCCGCAGTGGGACCTGATGAAGAACCAGTTCCCCGCCGAGGAAGAGGCCGAGGTGATCCACGTCGTGGCCGAGCAGTTCGCGTGGAACATCCATTATCCCGGTGCGGACGGCGTCTTCGGGCGGCGCGCCCCGGACCTCGTCGATACGGCCCTCAACCCCCTCGGCCTCGACCGCGACGACCCCTATGCGCAGGACGACATCGCCACGGTCAACGAGTTGCACATCCCCGTCGGCAAGCCCATCATCGTGCAACTATCGTCTAAAGACGTCATCCACAGTTTCGCCCTGCCCGTGATGCGCGTCAAGCAGGACGCCATCCCCGGCCTCACCATCCCTGTCTGGTTCGAGGCGACGGAGACAGGCGACTTCGAGATTGCCTGCGCCCAGCTTTGCGGCATTGGCCACTACCGGATGCGCGGCTACCTCACCATCCACACCGGCGAGGAGTACGCCGCCTGGCTCGCCGAGCAGGCGCCGGAGCCGCCGGCGCCCCCTGCTTCGGAGGAGACGGAAGAGGTCGAGGAGCCGGCGTGACGAACCGCTGAAGAAGAAGGGAGGATAGTTTAACGGGAAGGTGCGCGAGCCTCCCCCTTCTCTACCAAGGGAGAAGGGTCATCCCTCCCCGGACTGCGCGAGGTCGTCGGAGTTGGAGCTGCGGTCGACAACCTGGCCGCACTTCTGGCAGGTGTAGAGGATTTCTTCGGGTGTAGCCTCTACCTGGCCGTAGAAGAAGATGGTCCAGTCGGAGGCGGGCTCTTCAGTGGTGGCTTCTACCCACGGATGCTCCTTCGCATTGGCGCCCATCGCCACCACGGGGCAGTCGTCCAGGAGGGGGCAGGTGAGGACACCGACCTGGGTGCGGGTAGCCGGGCGGGCGGCGGTGGCCACGTCGCCCTCGGTCTCCCAGACGGGCGGCTCGGTGATCTCGCGGCTGAGGATCTCGTGCGCCCCTTCGGAGCGCTGCGCCAGCCGCGCCTCCAGCCGCCGCGTGAAGAAGTAATAATCGGCCGACCACTTCCCGGAGCCGTAGAGGAAAATCAGCACGAGCAGGAAGAGGACGAGGACGGAGAACTCGAACGACTGGGTCTGTTCGAGGAGGCCGCCCCGCACGTGGACGAGGAAGACGGCGCCGATGAGGACGGGGATCTGCACGAGCGCCGCGAGCCGGGTGAAGAGGCCGAACGCCATCATTGCCCCGCCGAAGAGGTGGGCGAGCGCCACGTAATGCACCGTGGCCACCGAAGCCAGCCAGCCCGCCGAACTCGGCCCCATCAGCTCCAGCACGGCGCTGCTGTCCGTGATGAAAACGGCCCCGCGCACGAAGAGGCCAACGCCTAAATAAATCCGCAACAGGTCGAAGGCGAGGTCGTGGTGGGTGGCGGCCCACACTTCGAGGCGACTAAAGACACTCAATCTGGAGTCCATCCGCTCGTCGAGCGACCAGCGGCCCGCGCCGTAGATGAAAACGAGGATGAGCAGGAAGAGGACGAGCGTGGCGAACTCGAACGACTGGTTCGTATTCGTCAGCAGGCCGCCGCGCAAGTGGACGAGCACGACTGCGCCCGCCAGAATCGGGATCTGCACGAGCGCGCCCACCCGCGTCAGAAAGCCCACCGTCATGAGCGCGCCGCCGATGAGGTGGGTGAAGGCGGTAGCGTAGAACAGCGACTCCGACGCGAGGAACGACCCGGTATCGCCCTCGGGCAGCAGTTCCAGGTAGGCCGACGGATCGTAGAGGAACAGGACGCCCCGGACGAAAAGCCCCACGCCCAGGTAGATGCGCAGCACCTCGAAGGCCACGTCGCGGTACTCGTCCAGCCAGCTAACGAACGTCTCGATCTTGCTCATGGATCGTCTCTAAATCGGAAAGCGAGGGGGTGCCCGTGGACGCGGCACGACAGCCGTGCGCGTCAAGCCAGGTGAAGCTTTGTCGAAGATACGTAAAGCTGCGCCCATCGTCCAATCCGAACCATCAAAGCAGGTTGGTCGTTCAGGAAATTCCCATCCGCCCACGCCCGGCCTTCCATGCCTTTCGTCCGTCTGCCGCTTGCCCTTTTCTTCTTTTCCACCCTCTGCCTGCTGATCGGTCCCAATGGCGCGCAGGCCGCCTCGCCGCAGGAGGTGGACACAGCGGCCGTCGACCTGCTGGCCGTCGAGGCGGTGCCGGACTCGGCCCTCGCGGCGAGGCTACGGCAGGTCTTTGCCCAGATCGATGATTTCACGAATGTGCAGGTGGCAGTGAATGGAGGCGTGGTGCGCCTGACCGGCACCGCCCTCGGCGGCAAAGAGCGCGAGCAGGCTGCCGACCTCGCCGCGCGCTTCGAGGGCGTCGTCTTCGTCGATAACGACATCGAGGAAGAGACGGACGTGGAGACGCGCGTAGCCCCTGCCTTTCAGAAGGTGCAGGCTTTCTGGGACACGTTCGTGCGCAACCTGCCGGTGGCGGGCGTGGCGCTCCTCGTGTTGCTTTTCTTCGGTTTTCTGTCGCGGCTGCTCGGGAAGTGGAAGGCGCCCTTTCACCGGCTGGGCGTGCCGCCACTCTTGCAGAGCCTCATCCGTCGCGTGCTACGTGCGGTCGTCTTCGTCATCGGCCTTGTCCTCGCCCTCGAAATCCTCGATGTGACGACGCTCGTGGGGGCCGTCCTTGGGGCGGCGGGGGTCATCGGCCTCGCCCTCGGCTTTGCTTTTCAGGACATCGTCGAGAACTATCTGGCGGGCATCCTGCTCTCCATCCGCCAGCCCTTCAACGTGGGCGATCTCATCACAGTGGAGTCGCACGAGGGGCGCGTCATTCGCATGAGTTCGCGCGAGCTGATCCTGATGACGGTGGAGGGCAACCATGTCCGCCTGCCCAACGCGCTCGTCTTCAAGAATCCCCTCATCAACTACACCCGCAACCCCCGCCGTCGCTTCGACTTCGCGGTGGGTGTGGATGTGGACGAGGACCTGACGCGCGCCCAGCAACTCGGCGTCGATACCTTGCGCGCGATGAAGGGTGTCATGGACGATCCCGGCCCCGGCTCGCTCGTCGAGGAATTGGGCGAATCGACCGTCAACGTTCGCTTTTTAGGCTGGGTGGATCAGACGAAAGCCGACTTCCTCAAGGTGAAGAGCGAGGCCATCCGCCTCGTCAAGACGCACCTCGATGATGCCGGCGTGCAAATGCCCGAGCCCATCTACCGTGTCCGCCTCCAACAGATCGACAAGCCCGAAAAAGCCGCGCCTGCCCCTACGCGCCCTTCTCAGCGGATCGTTCCTGAAGAGGCCCGCGAGGTGGACGTGGCCCCCGACGACGCCCTCGACGAGCAGATCGCCGAAGACCTGGCAACGGACGAGCAGAACCTTTTAGAGTGAGTCGGGGAGCCGGAGAGGCGGAGAAAAAGATCGCTGACTCTCCGCTTACTTGCGTCAGTCGCGCTACGCGCTTGTGTCACTGGCTCTCCGACTCCTCTCCCGGCGCGTACTCCATCACCAGCATGCTGTGTTTGCTGCTGCCTCACCTCTTTGCTACAATACCTTACCCTAAATTACAACATCGTAAGACGAGATCGCGTCTTTACCTGGGCCGAAGTACCTGCTTCTTCTTGCTTTTCCTCGATATTTTGCGTAAGTAATTGATGCCTTACGCTTTTTCTCTCTCATGCCTTTCTTCTGCTACCACGCCACGCAGACTGGTTGCGCGCGTCCTGCCCACCTCAACCCCGTCTTGCCTTATGAGTTGTGCACTCCTGCACCGATCTGGCGGCACCCCGTTCCTCTCCCGGCAAGCCGCAGTCGGCGCCGGGCTCTGGCTGCTAATCCTGGGATGGGGGGTGCTGCCGGCGGCGGGGCAGGCCACGATCACGGTCAATACGACCGCCGACAACACCACGGCGGGCGACGGCGACTGCACACTACGCGAGGCTCTCACCAATGCCAACGCGAACAGCGACACCACCTCGGGTGACTGCATCGACGGCATCGGACCGACCGACATGATTGTCTTTAGCATCGGCGGCGGGGGCAGCACGGCGACGATCGAGCCGGGAAGCGCGCTGCCGGCGATCACCGAGGGGGTCGAGATTGATGGTACGACGCAGGGGTGCGGGGCCGGTGTGCCGTGCATCGAGCTCGACGGCACGAACGCCGGGGCTGGGGTCAGCGGTCTGGCGATCACCGGTGCGGGGAGCACCATCCGGGGGCTGGTGATCAACCGTTTCTCATTTGACGGGATCTCAATCGGTGGGGCTGCAGCGACGGGCAACGTGGTTGAGGGCAACTACATCGGCACCGACGTCACCGGCACGGTCGATCTTGGTAACACTCTCAGCGGTGTTCTTATCGTCGATTTCGCGTCGAGCAACACGGTCGGGGGCACCACGGCGGGGGCGGGCAACACGATCGCCTTCAACGGCTCCAGTGGCGTCTCGGTTGTGGGGGACGCCTCGACGCAGAACATGATCTCGCGCAACGCCGTCTTCTCCAACATCTCGCTCGGCATCGACCTCGGCGGAAACGGGCAGACGGCCAACGACCCCGGCGACCCCGACACCGGCCCCAACAAGCTCCAGAACTTCCCCGAGATCTCCGGGGCTTCCTTCGACGGCGGCACCAACACCGTCAGCCTCACCTACTTCGTCGACACCGATCCCACCAACGCCACCTACCCGCTCACCGTCGAGTTCTTCAGGGCCGACACCGGCGGAGAGGGCGAGGCGTTCCTCGGCGCCGACAGCTACACCCCCGCCGACTACAACGGCTGTGGCACGCCGCCCTGCGCGAAGAATCACGGCTTCACGCCGTCAGCGCCGGTTACGAGCACCGATGAGGTCGTCGCCACGGCCACGGACGCCGATGGCAACACGAGCGAATTCACGATCAATGCGACCCAGCTGCCCGTCGAACTGCTCTCCTTCATGGCGGAGGCGGACGGCCCGGCCGTGACGCTTCGCTGGACGACGGCCTCGGAGAAGAATAACGCCGGCTTCGAGGTGGAATCGACGAGCGAAGGAGCGGAGGCATGGGCGAGGATCGCCTTCATCGAGGGGCACGGCACCACCACGGCGCCGCAGCGCTACGAGCACCGAGTGGCGGATCTCTTGCCCGGCACCCACCGCTTCCGCTTGCGGCAGCTCGACTTCGACGGAGCCTACGAGTACAGCCCAACGGTGGAGGTGAGGGTGGGCGTTCCGGGTACGCACCTCCTGCAGGAAGTCTATCCGAACCCGTTCCGAAGGCAGGCCACGCTTCGTCTGGCAGTGGCCAAAGAGCAGCGCGTGCGCATTGAGGTTTTCAACCTCCTGGGGCGGCGCGTGGCTCTACTGCATGAAGGCACGCTCGCCGTTGGGGTCACGCACCCCTTCGTGCTCGACGGCAGCGGCCTGACGAGTGGCCCGTACGTCTACCGCGTCGAGGGCGAGCACTTCTCCAGGAGCGGTATCGTCACCCTGCTCAAATAGGCGGCGCCTGGCCAATCGTCCACATCGCCACACGTTCACGCGTCAGTCTCCTCCGGCACGTGCTCCAGCACGAGCATCCCGAGGGGGGGGATGGAAGCGACGATCGAGGAGGGGCGACCGTGGTAGGGGACGGGGTGCGTCTCGATCTCGCCGAGGTTGCCGCTGCCGCTGCCGCCGTAAATCTCAGCGTCGCTGTTGAGGCGTTCGCGCCACTGGCCCTCGAAGGGCACGCCGATGCGGTAGTTGTTGCGCGGCATCGGCGTGAAGTTGAAGATAAAGACGAGCTGGTCGTCGCCCTTGCGGCGGACGTAGCTGATGACGCTGTTCTCCGCATCACCGAAGTCGATCCACTCGAAGCCGCCGGGCTGGTCGTTCCACATCCCCTCGTGCGCGCGATAGAGCGCGTTGAGGTCCTGCACCCATCGCTGCACGCCCTTGTGGAGCGGCTGATCGAGCCAGTTCCATTCGAGTTGGGCATCGTGGTTCCACTCGTGCACCTGCCCGAACTCGCCGCCCATAAACACCAGCTTCTTGCCTGGCGAGCCGTACATGTGGCCGAAGAGGAGGCGCAGGTTGGCCGCTTTCTGCCACGGGTCGCCGGGCATCTTACTCCACAGCGAGCCCTTGCCGTGGACCACCTCGTCGTGCGAGAGCGGCAGGGCGTAATGCTCCGAGTAGGCGTAGACCAGGGGGAAGGTCAGGTTGTTGTGGTGATGCTTGCGGTGGATCGGGTCCTTCTGGAAGTATTCGAGTGTATCATGCATCCAGCCCATGTTCCACTTGAAGAGGAAGCCCAGGCCGTTATCGAACGTAGGGGCCGAGACGCCGGGGTAGGCCGTCGATTCCTCGGCGATCATCATGACGGTGGGGAAGTGCTGGTAGGTCGTCTCGTTCACCTGCTTCAGCAGGTCCTTGGCCTCCAGATTTTCGCGCCCGCCGAACATATTGGGCGTCCAGTTGGTGCGGCTGTAGTCGCGGTACAGCATTGAAGCGACGGCGTCGAAGCGCAGCCCGTCGATGTGGTACTTGTCGAGCCAGTAGAGCGCGTTGGAGACGAGGAAATTCTTGACGCCGGGCTTGTTGTAGTCGAAGACGTAAGTGCCCCAGTCGGGGTGGTAACGCATGTGGGGGTCGTCGTACTCGAAAAGCGTCGAGCCGTCGAAAAAGACGAGGCCCTGCGGGTCCGTGGCGAAGTGGGCAGGGACCCAGTCGAGGAGGACTCCCACCCCGCGCTGGTGGAGGTGGTCGATCAGGT
>JAHEMB010000163.1 GCA_024643915.1 Rhodothermaceae bacterium
TTATGAGGCCGCCCGCGCCGATTACCAGAAGTCCATCGACATGGCGCGGGCCAACCAGGCGCCCAGCTATGGCGTCTACAAAGCCCTCGTCAACGTCCACGCTGGCGACCCCGCTGCGGCGGTAGCGGAACTGAAGGCCCTCGCCGCCGGGATCGACGCGATGGATATCCCCGAGCCGACCGGGCTTAAGCTCTTCGCTCTCGGCAACGCGTTCCAGATTGCCCTCCACCACGGCATGACGGATGAGGCCGACGCGATCCTGGCCGACTGGAGCGCCCTCATGCGGCAGCAGGCCGAAGCGGTGGGCACCGACCAGTTCACGCGCGGGCAGGAAGCCGCCATAGCCTATAACGAAGCCATGCTCGCCGCCAAAAATGGCGCGTACGACACGGCCCTAGCGAAGGCGGACGAGATTACCGGCCTGGTCGAGCCGGATGCCAACCCGCGCAAGATGGAGCCGGTCCACGAGGTGCAGGGCATGGTGGCCCTCGAACAGGGACACTTCGAGGAGGCCGCCGGGCACTTCCAGGAGGGCGACCACGCCAACAACATCTACGTGAAGTACTTGCTGGCAAAGTCTCTCGAAGGCGCCGGGCAGACGGAGGAGGCCATAAACCTCTACAAAGAGGTGGCCAACTGGAACTTCAACAGCGCCGGCTCCGCCCTGACGCGCAAGGAGGCGATGGAGAAAGCCGGAGCGTGACCGGCTGAAAAGGGGAGGATAGAAGATGGAGAATGGCAGGCGGCGTCACCGGATGCTCCCTGCCATCCTCCATCTTCTATTCGCTATCCCTACATCAGTCTCCGTCAGTTCCGGGGTGCTCCGTCGCTGATCCACTGGCGGACGGTGGCAATCTGATCGGACGAGAGGGGCGTACGGCCCAGGGGCATCCGCTGGCCCGCGATGCCCGCCGCTCCTTCGATCTTCATCACCAGGTAGCTCTGGTCCGGGTTGCCGGGATCGACGCGCAGCAGGTTCGGCCGCTCGCCGCTGACTACCCCGACGAGGGCGTCGTATGCTTGCCCGGCGCTCAGGTCCAGCGGCGCGTTGTTGGGCGGCGCGTTGCCGCCGATGTGGCAGTTCGAGAGGGCGCAGCTCTGGTTGAAAATGTTCGTCTGGATATTGCTGAAGGTAGCCTCCGGCGGGCCGCCGTCGTCGAGCGGGTCGGCGTGCTCGCAACCGGTGATGAGGGCGAGCAGGAGGGCGAAAAGGCCGAATTGGCAAGTACGCATGAGTCTTTGGCGAAATAAAGGCGGGGGGCAGCCTACGTGGGTGCGCTTTCTTTTTCAGTAGCAGACCGCTGATGGCTGACCGCTGACAGCTAGAAATTTAGAATGCGGAAGATGTTGAATCCCAGGCGGATGTCGCCATCGAAGAAGTCGCGCACGTCGAGGTCGCCGCCGCGCAGGTACTGATCGGTGGCGAGGCCGACGCTGTTGGTGAGGACGATCTGGAAGACGTGGCCGCCAATGGTCAACTCCAGGCCGCCGCCCCAGCTATCGAACCGGATGTCGTTTCCGAACAGGTTCGACCGCGTGTAGCCGGAGACGATGGGCACCCATTCGAGGATGAGGGCGCCGCGATCCCACAGGTCCACGCGCCCACCCAGCCCCACAGTGACGAGCGGCGCCTCGCCGTCCTCCAGTTCGTTCGGATTGAGGAGAAGGCCCGGCACAACGGCGAGGCTGGCGTGGTCGGCGAAGCGGCGTGTCAGGCTGAGTTGCCCGGTCAGTTTCAGCACGTCGCTGCGCAGCCGGTCCTCGCCCGGCACTTTCTCCGAGAGCCAGTTGCCGGCGAGTTGCACGCTGATGCCGAGGGGGAAGCCCGTCGGCACGCGCTGCTGCTTGATCTCGTAGCGCAATTGCAGTTCCACGTCGTCCGCCGCGTTGCTACGCCCCAGCATCGCCAGGAAACGGTCGGTGATAGCGTAGCCCCAGGAGAGGAAGATGATGCCGCTGCCGTCAAGGCCGTAGAGGGCGTCGTAGCCGGATCCGAGGGTGGGGTTGAAGCGATGACTGATGAGAAAAAGGTGCTGCCCGGCGTCGATGCTCCGCGTCGTCGGCAGGTTGAGGACGCGCCAGCCGTTGAAGGGGTAGGCCGGTTGATCGGTGGCTTGCTGCTTGCGCGCGGTATCCACGCCTTCCAGTTTACGCACCCACGCCTCGATAGTGGCGATCTCCTCCTCACTCAGTCTGTCACCAGTGAAGGGCATGGGCGCGCCGATGATGCCGGGATCGCCCTGTACCTTCATCACGAGGTAGCTGCTGTCGGGCCGGCCCGGATGGACGCGCATCAGGTCGGGTCGCTCCAGGCTTGGCTCGCCCACCGTCGCCGCGTAGAATTGATCGCGGGTGAGGGGCATGCCCATCTGCGGGTTCGGCCCGGCATGGCAGCCGGCCTGCGCACACGTTCTATCCAGCAGGTCGGCCACGCGTGCTTCAAGCTGCTGCACGTTCAGGCTACCGAGATCCTGGCCGTTCGCCGCCGAGGCCAGCAGCAACATCAGGGATACGCAACCGGCGGCCAGGAGCCGGTGAAGGCGGTACATGCCGTGCATAGGAAGGGGGGTTGAGGGGGAAACGTTGGGTCATTCTAAGAAAAATAGTTGTTGAAACAAAAACAACCCAAACGAACGACCCTATCCCCGCTGCACGGCAGGCTAAAAATCTCCTTTTTCGGCTTAGGGTCACGTGGAGTTGACGGACACGCGCGGGCGGCCCTACCGAGGGCGGACGGTGCCCAGCCCGCCATCCACGCCGACGACCTGCCCTGTCACCCAGCCACTCTGCACCGGATCGAGGAGCCAGCAGATGGCCGAAGCCACGTCGCCCGGCTGGCCCAAGCGGCCCAGGGCGTGCATCGCCTCGGACTGCTTGCGGCCCGCGTCGTTCTGCGTGATGCGCTCGGTGAGGGGCGTCTCGACCAGCCCCGGAGCTACGCAGTTGACGCGCACCCCGCGATGCGCGTAGGTGGCCGCCGCCGACTGCGCCAGCCCGATCACCCCCGCTTTGGCGGCGGCGATGGCTTCGTGGTTCACCAGCCCCGTCCGCGCCACCGCGGAGGCGCACAACACGATGGCGCCGCCTTCCTTCATCATCGCCCGCGCCGCCGCCTTCACGGTGAAAAAGGCCGTGTCGAGGTTCAGGGCAAGCGTCTCTCGGTATTCCTCGACCGGTAGCTCTTCTTCGCCTCCTCCATCAGCTTCTTCACGAACGCGACGTTGACGGCGTGGCCGCCCGTGTGTTTCGAGGGTTTGATCGACGAGGCCCTGCACCTGCTCGTAGTCGGTGGCGTCTAGCGGGTAGGCGTCGGCGCCCAGTTCGTCGGCGAGGGCGTGGAGCGGTGCCTCGGTGCGGGCACCCAGGACGAGACGGGCACCGCGCGCTGCCAGCCGCTGACTCACTTCCTCCCCTATACCGCCCGTCGCCCCGATCACGGTTATTACGCGCACGGCGTTGATCGTTTCCATGGTACCGTTCTCCTTCAAGTGTGGGTGTAACACAAAGCGCCGGAGGAGACGAATCCCCTCCGGCGCTCTGGCGTGTTCCCGGCGCGTTCCGTCATCTCCTATCGTGATGCTGTAGAGGGACCCACGGGAGATGGTTCATCGGTGGAACGGGCGCCGAAAACAGTGTGTGATGAGGGATGGTTGTGATGAGGGCTGTGAAGGGTGTGAGGAGGGGATGAGCCGGCACGTTGGACTGCTGCGGGGCGGGGCGCCCCTCCTTTGGGCGCGAAGCCCGGGCGGAGGAGGGAACCGGAGGGACGCCCCGGCAGGCCGAGGGGGGAATCGGCCTTTTCCGCAGCAGGAGGCAAGCTTAGTCATCCATTGGGGAAGGTAGGGTCGGTGTCACGGTGGGATCTCCTACAGCGTGTGCCAAGTAGGAGAGTCCGGTTCGTTCAGAGCGATCAAAACATCCGAAGTATTCAAGACGTCCAAATCGTTCATGTCATCCTACAGGTGTCTCAATTGAAAGATTCGCCACCCAATAGGCGTAACGAAAAACGGACAAGCCGCATCGGCAAAGGACGAAACGATGCTGTTTAAGCAACCTGCATTGTTGGCCCGCCCGCAACCTCAACCTGAACGCATGCACGCCCTAGAGACGAAAACCTTTTCTCCAAAAGAGCTGGCGCAGGTCGTCGGTGTCAGTGAATCGTCCATCAAGCGTTGGGTCGATGCTGGCCATATCGAGGTGACACGCACGGCGGGCGGGCACCGCCGCATCCTGTGGACCGATGCCCTCCGCTTCATTCGGGCCCAGGACATGCACGTGCTCCACCCAGAGATGCTGGGCCTGCCGGACCTGGAATTTCTTCCCTCTAAAGCGCGGCGTGGCGACCTGACGGGCGAAGTCCTCTTCGAGCTTTTCAAGACGAACGAGGCGGCCAAAGCGCGCGGTCTCATCGCCGCCGCTTTTCTCGATGGTGGGGACATGGCCGGACTGTGGGACGGGCCTATAGCGGAGGCGTTGCGCCTGGTGGGCGAACTGTGGCAGGAGGGTGAAGAGGGGATTTTCTTAGAGCACCGTGCCACGGCACTCTGCATAGAGGCCCTTAACCAGGTGCGCCTGCTGATCCCCCCACCCCGCGAGGAGGCCACGAGAGCGCTCGGCGGGGCGGCTTCAGGCGATCCCTACTTGCTGCCCAACTTGACCGCCGCCGCCGTCCTGGCTGATCTCGGCTACGCTGATGTGAACCTGGGGCCGGAGACGCCCCCGGAGGTGTTCCTCCATGCTGCCGATGAAGTGCAGCCCGCGCTTTTCTGGCTGGCCCACACGGCTAGTCGCACCAAGGCGGAGCGTGAGGCGCTCGTTCGTAACCTGTTGCTGCCGCTTCACGAACGCGGCATCGATGTGGTGGTGGGTGGCCACACGGCAGAAGCGAACGGCTGGACGTGGCCGGACGAGATCCGGCTATGCCGCTCTATGACCGAACTGGCGGCCTTCGCGAAAGAGCGGCTGGGCGGGAGCGGCCTGAACGGCAACTGACGGGCGGATCATGCCTCGTTCACGACGAGGCTCTTGCCGTAGGGACGGGTGACGAGGACGGGGCAGGGCGCCCGACGGATCACCTTCTCGGTCACGCCGCCCAGCAGGAAGTGCTCGATGGCGCTTAGGCCGTGCGTGGCAATGACGATCAGGTCCACATCCTGCTCTTCGGCAAAGCGGAGTACGGCGCGCGCGGCGTGCCCTTCAAGGGCGTGGTAGGTGGCGCGCACGTCGGGGCCTCCGGCCTCTTTCATCGCGTCATGAAGCGCTGCCTCGGCACGGTCGAAAATGCCGGGTTGAAGATCGGCAATGGACTGGGCGCCTAGCTGGTAGAAGGCGGGGTGGATGGCGTTTTCGAGCACGTGCAGCAGGGCCAGCTCGGCGTCGTAGATCTCAGCCACATGGCGGGCCACCGCGAGGGCGCCTTTCGAGGCCTTCGAGAAGTCGATGGGCGAGAGGATGCGGTTCACGGCGGTGACGTCCTTGACGCGGCTGCGGATGGTGAGGACGGCGCAGGGCGCCTTGCGCACCACCTCTTCGGCCACGCTGCCGAGCAGCAACTGCCGCACCCCGCGTCGCCCGTGCGTGCCCATCACGATTAGATCCACATCTTGCTCTTTCGCGTATTCGAGGACGGCGGCGGCGGCGGAGACCTCGCGCCGCTCCACGCGCTTGATCTTCAGGTTCTCCACGGCGTGGTCGGCGGTGGCAGCGTCGAGGAGGTCGGTGGCCTGCCGGCGCATGGCCTCGTAGGCTGCCTCCACGTCCGGGAAGTGCTGCGCCGGGTTGTAGGGATCCTCCTCGTGCAGCACCACGGCATGCAGCATGTGCAGCGTGGCGTCGTACTTGTCGGCCAGGTAGAGCGCGTAACGCAACGCCTCGTTAGCGGCCTCGGAAAAGTCGGTGGGGAAGAGGATCTTGTCGATACGGATCATCGGAGGAGGGCAGGTGAAATTGGGGCGCTCAAGGTTGATGGCGAGAAAGATAAGGTATGGATGCAAAAAGAACGTAGGAGGCAGGGCGGGTGGAAACGTAAGATTTTCATGCCCGCAACCCTCAGACATGCTGTTCTTGACATCAGTGGCGTCCTTGCCGTAATTGCAGGAAGAAAGACCACGTAAGGGCGACGCGGAGATGGAGCACGACAAGGCAGCCGGCGCGGCTGCACGGCAAGAGTCTATGGAAACGGAACGGCGGGCGGCGATGCTGCAGCGCGTGCAGGCCAACGTGCAGACGGCCAAGGCGCATGTGGCCAGGCTGAAGCGGACCAACCGGCGCCTCCTCTATACCAGCATCCTCGCCAGCACCCTGGCAACGGCGGTGGCGGGGCTGGCGGCGGCTTTCGGAATGCCGGAGGGCGCGGCGCCGAGCGCGTGGCGGCTCACCTGCGGCGGCGTGGCCGTGCTGACCGCTGTGGCCGGCATCTTCTCCGGCGTCCACCAGCGCTTCAACATCACGGAGAATATGGCCAAAGCGGTGGCGTGCGTGGGCCGCCTCCGCGCCCTCGAACTTGCTCTCACCGTCACCCACCGCGACCCCGTCGAAGTGGCGCGGGAGTACGAAGAAGTGGCCGCTGCCTACCAGGATTTCTTGGTTTAGAGCTCCTAGCAAATCCTTTCGGGGCTGTGCGTGGCTGCGCGCCTTCTCTCGTCACGCTGCTTCGCCGGGCCGCCGGCCCGTCTGCATTGCGTTTCTCGGCAGGCACCGGTTCGCGCACGCTCGCTTTCCCGTCTGGTATTGTTAGGGACGCCTAGCGGTCAGCGGTGGGCCTCTGTGGAATGTCTGCCAGATCCGCAAGCAATCGTCGAATTCATTCCTGGGATGCTCGCAAAACACTTCATTCTGACCGGATCTGGTGTAACCCTATACGCGCCTTCTACGTCTTGCGCGTATGCTCGACTGCAGGCGGTCCCTCGCACATCCCACCTTTCCCTGATGCGCCATGCTCCGCAATCACCTCAAGCTGGCACTGCGCACGCTGCGCAAGCATCCGGGTTATACTTCCCTCAACGTGTTGGGCCTCGCTACCGGGCTGGCGGCCTGCCTGCTGCTGTTCCTCTACGTGCGCGACGAACTGGGGTACGACGCGCACCACGTGCACGCCGACCGCATCTACCGGGTCAACCTCAAGGGCGCGCTCAGCGGTAGCTTTTTCGACACCGCCACCACTTCGGCCCCGCTCGCTTTCACGTTCGTTGAGGAGTTTCCCGAGGTGGAGCA
>JAHEMB010000164.1 GCA_024643915.1 Rhodothermaceae bacterium
GGAGACCATCCTCGAAGGCACTTTCGTGCCGGCGATGCCGGAGGGGGAGGGGGCCATCCCCGTGACGGTGGAGCGGGACATCGCAGAGGAGTTGGCCGTGACGCTGGGAGACACGCTCGTATGGGACGTGCAGGGCGTGAAGATGGCCAGCACCGTCGTCGGCATTCGCGAAGTGGACTGGCGCCGTCTTTCGACAAACTTTTTCGTCCTCTTTCCTACCGGCGTCCTCGAAAAGGCCCCCCAGTTTCACGTGCTGCTCACGCGGACCGAGAGCAAGGAGGCCTCAGCGAGCCTGCAACGCACCCTCGTCGATCGCTTCCCCAACGTCTCCGTCATCGACCTCTCGCTCGTCCTTGACGTATTCGACGCGATCTTCAGCAGGGTGGCGTTCGTCATCCGGTTCATGGCGCTCTTCAGCATCCTCACCGGCCTAATCGTCCTCGCGGGGGCCGTCCTGGTGAGCCGCTACCAGCGTATCCAGGAGAGTGTGCTGCTCAAGACGCTCGGCGCCTCGCGGCAGCAGGTCTTCAAGATCCTCCTCATCGAATACCTTTTCCTCGGTCTCTTCGCCGCGTTCACGGGGCTGGTGCTGGCGCTGGGGGCAAGCTGGGCGCTCGCCTTCTTCGTCTTCGAGACGCCCCTCGTGGCGCCGCCCGTCCCCCTCGCCCTCGCCCTCGTAGGGGTGACGGGGCTGACGGTGGGCATCGGCCTGCTCAACAGCCGCGGCGTCTACCGCCGCCCCCCCCTAGAAGTGCTGCGCGCCGAGGTTGCTTGAGGTTTGGACAGTTGAACGTGTGAGCGACGTTCAGGTAAAAGAACGTCCACACGTCCAGACCTTCACACGTCCATACTTTGCTATGTCGGAGCACTTCTTCACCTGTCCTTATTGCTGGGAGACGATCTCTATGTTGCTCGACCTGTCGGTGGAGGCGCAGCGCTACGTGGAGGATTGCGAGGTGTGTTGCAACCCCCTCCAGATCAGCTACCAAGTGGAGGCGGACGAGGTGGTGGACTTCGGCGCGGCGCCGTTGGGGCAGTAGGGATCAAAGGGGCGCGGGGATCGGTCGGAAAGACGTGCGTGAATGAGGAAGTAAACAATGAGACAGCATGATTGAAACCTCTGAAAAGGTGGATGCCCGCGCCATCGCCGAGCGAATCGCAGCGGTGCGGTTGCGCATTGAGGCAGCGTGCCGGCGGGCTGGGCGGCGGCTCGATGAGGTGACGCTCGTCGGCGTGACGAAAACCTTTCCGCTCGACGTGGTAAGCGCGGCGCGTGTGGCGGGGCTGCGAGATTTCGGCGAGAACAAGGCGCAGGAGCTGGCGGAGAAGGCCGGGCAGGCGCCGGGGGTGCTCCACGGCGGCGACCTCGTCTGGCACATGATCGGCCATCTCCAGCGTAACAAGGCCAAAGACGTCGTCGCCCACGCCGACCTGTTTCACGCCCTCGACAGCCCCCGCCTGGCGAAAGAGTTGGACAAGCGTGCCGGCGGGGAGGGGCGTGTGCTGCCGTGCCTCGTGCAGGTCAACGTCAGCGGCGAAGCGAGCAAGTTCGGTCTCGATCCCGACGCCCTCTATCCCTTCCTCGACAGCCTCCATGAACACGCGAACCTCCAGATCCTCGGCCTGATGACCCTCGCCGAACCCACCGACGATGCCCAGGACGTGCGCCCGCAATTCCGCCTTCTCCGCGAACTGGCGGAAGGCTATCCCGCCGGCCCGCGCGTCGAGATGCGCCACCTCTCGATGGGCATGAGCGGCGACTTCGAGGTGGCGGTGGAGGAGGGGGCCACGCTCGTCCGCGTCGGCAGCGCCCTCTTCGGGCCGAGGACGTACGAATAGCTTTCAGCGGTCAGCCGTCAGCGGTCGGCTTTTTTCAGTCTTGGCTGAAAGCTGATCGCTGACGGCTGAAAGCTTGTGTATTTTATCTTCTCTCCCCACCTGACTTTTCGCTAATGTTCTGGATCATCCTGGCTCTCGCTGCCGGGGCCTTGCTGGCGGTACTGCTGGTCTCGTTGCGGCGATACGAGCGCGAAAGCGCAGCGGCGGCCCTGGAAGAGGTGACCGCGTTGCGCGAGGAGCTTGACGCGATCACCCGCCGCGTGCAGGCCCTCGAAGCCATCGCCGCCGGGGATGGCTTCGGCGAAATCGAGCCGCCGATGCTTTCCGAAGAGCAGGATTTGTTATCTTCCGAACGCGCGCGGCCCGGTCCCCGGCATCGGGCCTGATCGCCGTGGCGCCGTCCTTCGATTCTCTAAGGTGAGTAACAGCATGAAACTGAGTCCGCTTGATATTAAGAAGCAGGAATTCGCGCACGGCTTTCGCGGCTACGACACCGACGAGGTTGATGCTTTTCTGGATCTTCTCACGCAACAATGGCAGCAACAGCAGGAAACGGAACGCCGCTTGGGCGACCGCGTGCGCGAACTGGAGGCCAAGCTGGACCATTACGAGAAGGTGGAGGAGGCCCTGCAAGAGGCGCTGCAAACGGCCAGAGAGAGCTCTCATCGGGTCATCAACAACGCCGAGGAGAAAGCGCGGCTCATCATCGAGGACGCCGAGCAGCGGGCGGATCGGATCACCAAGAACGCCGCCGACGACCGCCATCACCTCAAGCGCGAGACGGCCAAGATCGGCAACCGCCGGTCCGAGATTGTGACGCGTCTGCGGGCCTTTCTCATGTCCGAATTGGAACTGCTGGCGCGCTACGACGGCGACGACCCCATCGGCTTCATCAAGCTGCTGCCCGCCGAGGAGCGCCGCTTCCATGAGAATGCCCCTGGCGCGCTGCCCTTTGACGAGCGGCTTGAGGCGCCCTCTTCCGACGAGGAAGCCGAAGAAGAAGCTACCTCTTGGGCGCCATCGCCCGCGCAGGACGAGGTATCGTTCGACGAGGATGAGGCCCTGCTCGAAACGCTCGAAGATGTGCGGGCTTTCGAGGATCCTGCCGAAACACCGCGTCCGGCGCCGACCCTGCAGCCCGAGCGGCCGCAGCCGCAGACACAACCGTCACCGCAGCCGCAGACACAACCCTCACCGCAGCCCGCGCCGTTACGCGCCGTGAAACGGCAGCCGCACGAGGATGAGGCGCCGCCTCCGGCCGCCCGGTACGAGGGGGGCGGTGACGAAGCCTCGCTGGAGGACGAGCTTGGGCGCCCTGCCTGGACCGTGCGTCCCATTTTCTCCGCCGGTGCGCCGCAGAGTGGGCCGACCGATGAGCCGGATAAGCCGCCGCGCCGCCCCGAAAAGAAGGACCGCAACGTCTCCGCTTCCGCCGAGGAGATCGAAAAGATCCGCCGTATCCTTAGCGACCTGGACTAACGAAGTGTGGAATGCGGAACGCGGAGTGCGAAATAGTCGCCTCGGCGACACGCCCTCCGCTGTCGAAAGCCCAATTCTGACATCCGAAATTGACCATGACCGATGCATCGAACCATGCGCCTCTGCACGCGGCGGCGTACCGCCGGCAGGTGGAGGCGGCGGCGGAGGCCATCGGGGAGCGCACGGACCTGCGGCCCCGCCTGGGCATCATCCTCGGCACCGGCCTGGGCGCCCTCGCCGACGAGATCGACGTGGCGACCTCGATTCCTTACGACGAACTGCCTGGCTTTCCGCTTTCCACCGTGGAGAGCCATCACGGGCGGTTGCTGCTCGGGCACCTGGCGGGCGTACCGGTGGTAGCGATGCAGGGCCGGATGCATCTCTACGAGGGCTATTCTCCACAGGAGGTGACGTTTCCCGTGCGCGTGCTCGCCACGTTCGGCCTGGAAACGCTCCTGATATCGAATGCGGCGGGCGGCATGAATCCCCAGTACCGCCGGGGCGATTTGATGCTGCTGACCGACCACATCAACTTGCAGGGCCTCAATCCGCTCGTTGGCCCCAACGTAGATGCCTGGGGGCCGCGCTTTCCGGACATGAGCGCTCCCTACGACGAGGAACTTCGCCGCCTTGCCGAAGAGCAGGCGCTCGCGCAGGGCATCAAGCTGCAGCAGGGCGTCTACGTAGCCGTCGTCGGGCCGAACCTGGAGACGCGGGCCGAGTATCGCTTCCTCCGGCTCATCGGGGCGGACGTGGTGGGCATGAGCACCGTCCCCGAGGTTATTGTGGCGCGCCACATGGGGCTGCGCGTGCTGGCCCTTTCCGTCATCACCGACGAGTGCTTCCCCGACGCCCTCGAAGAGGTTTCCATCGAGGATGTGCTGGCAGCAGCCGGAGAGGCGGAACCGAAGTTGACCGCCATCATGAAATCCGTAGCGGCGCAGATTGGAGAAAAAGAATCCGTACATTAATGATGGATGGTTGACCGCTCCCCGGCAAGCATCCGCGTTGGCCCCCGGCGCACCGTCAACCGACAACCCTTTCTATCATGCATTTCGACGATATCTGGGATGAGGAGCGGTGGGAGCGGTTCTTGCGCGAGAACGACAAGCGCGTGGATCGATACATGGACCACCTCTACCAGTTTATCTCGCAGAATCCGCTCCCCGATAGGGAGGACGAGGAGGCGATGAAGCGCTGGGACGACGAGTTGCGTGCCCACCTGCTCAGCAAAGGCTGGCGCACCGAGGACGCCATCTTTCCGCTCCTCTCTGCCGAGGATCAGCCTGGCGAGGAGGATTTCGAAGGGATGGACGACTTCTTTGATTTCGATGACGAGTTTGAGCCTTTTGACGACGACAACTTCGAGCCGTTCGACGACGAGTTTTTGGACGACGAGGACTTCGAGGAGGAAGTGGACGGCTTCCGCAACATCCCCATCTACCAGCACGCGTTTGCCCTTGCCACTGAGGTGCTGGAATGGAGCAACGGTCTGCCCGGTGACGTGAAGGACAGCACGCTCGTGCAGTTCTGCACCAACGTCACCCAGATCCCGGCCAACATTGCCAAAGGGCACGGCATTGGCTACGAGAAAGATTTCATCGGCGGCAACATCGCGTGTGCGAAGCGCGGGCTGGCCGCCGCCAACGCCGCCCTGGATCAGCTCCGCGAGTTGAAGAATGAGCCGTACCTGACGCTCCCGCACTACCGCCGCCTCTACGAGCACACCTTCGAGGTCCGCAACGAGCTTGGCCTCTACATCCAAGACCTGCGCGAGCGCTTTGATCTGGGCATCGACTGAGACAGGCGTGGCGGCAGTCCTCCTCGACACCAACGTTTTCGTAGCGGCCGGCTTCAACCGGTACAGCCACGCGGCGCGGATCGTCGAGGCAGTGGAGACGGGGCGGCTGCGGATGGTCTGGAACGAAGCCACGCGCCGCGAGACCAAACGCATCCTTCGTCAGATCCCCCGGCTGAAATGGGACCGTTTCGCTGACCTTTTTCAAGATGAAGACCGCTTCGACGGTCTTACGTCTCCCGAGCAGTTCGCAGTCGTTCCCGACCCCGAAGATCGCAAATTCGCCGCCCTCGCCGCCGCTACCAGCGCCGTCCTTATCACGAGTGATGACGACCTGCTCGGCGTGCGGGACGAGATCGGCGCGGAGGTGTTGACGTCGGGCGCGTTCAGCAGGCAATATTCTTTCTAGCCTGCGTACGGCAGACGACGGCCGGCGGTCCACTTGGTTTAGGGGTTGGCCTTTCATATTATGGCCGCGACCATCACATTTCTTATCGGGCATCTCCATGGGCAAACTTCGAATCGGGGTCATCGACATCGTCGCCAAATCCCCCAGCAAAGCCTGGTATGCGCGTGTGATGCGGGCCAATCTGGCGAGCATCATGCCGCAGGTGGTGGGCGTGTGGTGTGAAGACGAAGGCCACGAAGCGCACGTGGCCTACTACTCGGGTTACGAGAACATGGCCGACGCCCTGCCAGAGGGACTCGACCTGGTCTTTATCAGTGCGTTCACCCAGTCAGCCCAACTGGCCTACGCACTGAGCCATTATTTCCAGGCCACCGGCGCGGTGACCGTCCTCGGCGGGCCGCACGCGCGCGCCTACCCGGACGACGCCCTGAAGTATTTCGACTACGTGGTGGGCTTTACCAACAAAGCGCTGATCCGGGACATACTGCAAGATGCGACGCGGCACCGGCCCACGGGTGTTTACCTCGAAGCCGCCCGGCAGCCGACCTCACTGCCCGGCGTCCGCGAGCGCTGGAGGTTCATCGTGCCCCTGCTGAAGAAAGCGCCCTTCATCAAAATCGTCCCGATGCTCGGCAGCATCGGCTGCCCCTATACGTGCAGCTTCTGCGTCGATTCCATCGTGCCCTATCAGCCGCTCGACTTCGACGTGATGCAGGCGGACCTGCGATTCTTGCTCAAAACAATGAAACGGCCCCGCGTGGGCTGGCACGATCCCAACTTCGGTGTCCGCTTCAACGAATACCTCGATGCCATCGAGGAAGCTGTGCCGCCCGGCAGTATCGATTTCATCGCTGAAAGCACCCTGTCGCTGCTAACCGAGCCGAATCTGAAACGCCTCCAGCACAACGGCTTCAAAGCCATCCTGCCGGGCATCGAGACGTGGTTCGACCTGGGCAATAAGTCGAAGGCGCGCAAGGTGATGGGGATGGAAAAGGTCCGACAGGTGGCCGACCACGTCAACCTTATCCTCCGCTACGTCCCCTATCTGCAGGCCAACTTCGTGCTCGGCCTCGATACCGACGAGGGGCCGGAGCCGTTCGAACTCACCAAGCGCTTCCTGGACCTGGCTCCCGGCGCCTTTCCCGCCTACTCGCTGCTGACCGCATTCGGCCGGAGCGCCCCCCTCAACCTCGATTACCAGCGCAGCGGGCGTGTGATTGGCGTCCCCTTCCACTTCCTCAACAATTGCCACGCGATGAACGTGCGGCCGAAAAACTATGCCTGGCCGGACTTCTACGACCGCGTCGTGGACCTGACGGCCTACTCGTTCTCACGGCAGGCCATCGCCCGGCGTTATCGCGCCAATACGCTCCGGATCCCACGATGGATGAACGTGCTGCGGGCGATCTCATCAGAAGGCACGGGCCGGACGAACTACTTCCGGCGTGTCCGGCAGCGGCTGGACCGCCCTGCGTTCAGGGACTATCTCGAACAGGAGACCACCACGTTGCCCGAGGAGTTCGTCAACCCGGTCCGGGGCGATCTCGGGCCGATGTGGGAATGGCTGCCCAAAGGTGCCCTTCACCACGACCCTCACGCTTACCTCAAGGCCGAAGCTGTGGTCTGAGCCGCTAGAAGCGCCCGCCGCTACGATCTCCGCCTACCGATCCACTGAAATCCGA
>JAHEMB010000165.1 GCA_024643915.1 Rhodothermaceae bacterium
AACAAGATGAACATCAGCCAGTGCACGAGCGCCATCGTATAATCGATCTGGGCGCCGTGGACCGAGACATCTACGGGCATGCCCATATGAGCGCTGAAATCGAGGAATTCGAGCATGGCGGTGAGGGCGATATTGCGTGATTAGGTGCTGGAGCTCGTGTTCGTGCTTTACGCTTTTGGGGAGAACAGTCGAAACGTGACACGTTTCTCCTTTAGTAGCCCGGCTCGTTGTCGGCGTCTTCCTCCCGCACCACCATCTCCCCGAACTCGTTGATGGCGAAATGGCCCGGCTCGAACATCTTCATCCGCCGGTTCATGTGGACGAAGAAGAGCGAAATGCCTCCCAGCATCAGGCCCGTCATCGTGATGAGCGAGAGCATGGCGAGGCTAATGCCCTGCGTCACCGGCGTCTCCGCCGCCACGCCGAAGCACCGTTCGCACGCCGACGCCACCCGGGGCGCCAGCAGGAGCGCCGCGCCGAGCACAGCGGTGATTCTCAAGATCGTTTTCATAGCTCCCCTATCGTGGTTTCCCGTTTCCCATTCTCAGTTTCCGGTTCTTCGTGCGCAACTGTAAACCGAAAACCGACAACCGTCAACCCCCTCATAAATACCGCACGTCCTTCAGTTTCTGCAAGAACTTGACGCCGTAAATCACCAGCCCGATCCCGGCGATGAACGAGACAACGCCCATGACGAGGTACCCGGTGCCGCCGACGAGCACGCACCACACGCCGAAGCCGAAGAGCGTCAGCGCCGCGACGGCGATAAAGAAGATGTGAAAGGCTTTAAGCGACAAATCGGCCCTCCCACTCGGGTTCAAAAAGCTCGACGTCCAAAATGCGCGGCACTGCCTCGGCGTCCGGGTTGCCGTCCTGGTCGTAGTAGGCGGCGATGAAGATGATGAACATCGCCGCGAGGAAAGCCGCCGTCAGCCCGAGCGTCCAGTAGATCACCTTCTTTTCCGAGACGAGGTGCATGAAGTACGCCGCCACCAGCCCTGCCTTTACTGAGGCGATGATAAGGGCCACAATGACGGCCGCCACGATGGGCAGGTTCAGGTAGGCCACGGCCACCGTCACCACCGTCAGCACCGCCAGGGCGCCGAAGACGATGAGGTACACCCTGACGTGCTTCTTGATCTCCTCGGCGTGCGCCGCATCCACGTGCACGGCGGGATCGGTGAGGGCTGCTTCGTTCATCGCGTTGTGGGTTGACAGTTGTCGGTTGACGTGTTCGCGCAACAACGGACTACGCGCTAAAGCAAGTAGATCGTCGGGAAGAGGAAGATCCAAACGAGATCGACGAAGTGCCAATACAGGCCGGCGACCTCGATCCGGTTGGTGAACTGCTGCGGGTTGGTCTTCCACATCTTCGCCCCCGGCCCAAGGAAGTACGCGTTGACGATGATGCCGCCGATGACGTGGAGGGCGTGCAGCCCCGTCATGGTGAAGTAGATCGCCAGGAAGTTGCTCTCGGACGGAAACAAGCCGTGCTCGAACTTGCTGCCGTACTCGAACGCTTTGATGATGAGGAAGACGAACCCGAACGCCACCGTGGCCCCCATATAGAGCCGGTACCGGTCGAACCGCTTCATCATGAGCGACGCCCAAGACATCACCATGGTAACGCTGGAGGCGATGAGGACCATCGTGTTGAGCGTGGCCAGGGGCACGTTGAGGATGTCGTGCGCCCGCACGTACATCTCTCCCCCCAGCTCGCCCGGCCACACCGGCGCGCCGATGCGGAGGAAGATGTAGGACGAGAACAGCCCGCCGAAAAGCATCACCTCGGAGGCGAGGAAAAACCACACGCCCAGCTTGGCATTGTAGACCCCGGTATCGGGCCGTGCGGTGGTGGTGTAGGGGATTTGCATTGCTTCGGGTTTGGGCTTAGATCAGGTCCGGTTCGTCGTCTTCGTTGTTGCCGTCTGCGTCTTGAATCGAAGAATCGAGGAGCCGAAGAATCGAAGAGCGCCTTCCTCCAAACTACGCTTCGATTCCTCGTTTCTTCGGTTCCTCGTCTCAACCAGCCCTCAAGCGCCCTCCGCTACAAGCTGTTTCGGCGGGACGTGCTGGGGCAGGTCATGGTCCTCGGCCTCGGGGCTGCTGTATTCGTACGGGCCTCGGTAGACACGGGGCAGGGTGACGAAATTCCCATGCCCCACGGGCGGCGAGGGCGCGGCGGCCCATTCGATGGTGGTGGCGTCCCAGGCATTGTCCTTCGCCTCCTTCCCCTTCTTGAGAGAGATTAGGAGGTTGATGATGAAGGGAATCTGCGCGAGGGCGAGGAGCCAGGCGCTGATCGACATCACCTCGTTGAGCCAGAGGACGCCCTGCGCGTGCTCGTATATCTGCCCGCCGTCGTACAGCCGGCGCGAGACGCCCGCCATCCCCTGGATGAACATCGGGAAGAAGATGCCATTCATGAAGATGAGGGTGCCCCAGAAATGGATCTTTCCGAGCATGTCGTTCATCATTCGCCCCGTCATCTTGGGGAACCAGTAATAGATGCCGCCGAAGAGCGCGAGGATGGTGCCGGGCGCCACCACGTAGTGGAAGTGGCCGATGACGTAATACGTGTCGTGCAGGTGCACATCAGGCGGCGCCAAGCCGAGGGGCAGCCCCGTCAGCCCGCCGATGCCGAACATCGGGAGGAAGCCGAGAGCAAACAGCATGGGCGTGGTGAACCGGATGGAGCCGCCCCAGAGGGAGATGAAGAGCGCCGAGAGGATAATGACGGACGGGATCGAGATGATCATCGTCGTCACCTGGAAGAACGCGCTCAGGTTGGTGCCCATCCCCGTGATGAACATGTGGTGCGCCCACACGATGAACGACATAAAGCCGAGAAAGAGGAGCGAGTAGACCATCAGGCGGTAGCCCCAGAGCGGCTTCCGTGTGTTGTTGGCGATGATCTCCGCCACGATACCCATCGCGGGCAATATCAGCACGTACACCTCCGGGTGCGCCAGGAACCAGAACAGGTGCTGCCAGAGGATCGGGCTGCCGCCGCCCGCGATGTCAAGGGGCTCCCCACTCACCACCAGTCCGCTCGGCATGAAGAAGCTCGTGTCCGCCAGGCGGTCCATGATCTGCAACACCGCCGCAGCTTCGAGGGGCGGGAAGGCGAGCAGCAGCAGGAGCGCCGTCACGAACTGCACCCACACGAAGAACGGTAGGCGGAAAAACGTCAGGCCGTCCGCGCGGAGCTGGATGATGGTAACGAGGAAGTTGAGCGCACCGAGCAAGGACGAGGTTATCAAAAACACCATGCCGAAGAGCCAGATCGTCTGCCCCATCGTCTCGATGTTCGCCAGGGGCGGGTAGCTGGTCCAGCCCGCCTTGGCCGCGCCTGCCGGCACGAAGAAGCTGCTCAGCATTACCACGCCGCCCAGGAAGAAGAACCAGTAGCTCGCCATGTTGAGCTTCGGGAACGCCATGTCCGGCGCACCGATCTGGAGCGGGACGACGTAGTTGCCGAAGGCGCCCACGGCGAGCGGCACGATGCCCAGAAACACCATGATGGTGCCGTGCATCGCGCCGAGCTGGTTGTAAAACTCGGGCAGCATCGTCCCCCCCGGCATCCGTTCGTCGCCGAAGAGCTGGCCGATGAGCGGCAGGGGCTCGCCTGGATAGGCCAGCTGCCAGCGCATCAGCATCACCAGGCAGAAGCCGAAGAACAGGAAGGCCAGGGAGGTCAGGCCGTACTGGATGCCGATGACCTTGTGGTCGGTCGAGAAGACGTATTTGCGCCAGAACGATTGCTCGTGGTGGTCGTCGTGGACCTCGTGCGCCACCTCGTGGGTCGTTCCGCTGGCTTCGTGTGCCATGTTGGCTTGGCTTGCGCTAAAAGTTAGCGTGGCGAAGCGCCCCACCGCTCATCCTGACGCCGATGAGGGGCCTCGCCACGCGCTGTCTATGGTGCTTGCACTTGAACTGCTACCGTCACGCCGGATCGGGTCTGGCTTCTATATTCCAGGGAGTGCTTCTGGCATCCCTGGAACTCTGAGTGTGGCGCTTGCCCGAAGGGCTCAACTGGCGCCGCCGTAGGAGAAGTCCGCCGTGGCCGCTTCGCCGTCGCCGACGGTGACGGTGGTCGTCTGGGTGCCGTACTCCTCGTGCCACGCCTCGATGGTGTAGGTGCCGGCGGGCAGCCCTTCAATCTGGAAGGTGCCGTCGTCGCCCGTGGTGGCGAAGTAGGGATGGTCGAAGACGCCGGCCCAGGCTTCCATCCACGGGTGCACGTCGCACTTGATGCGGACCGGCACCTCGGCCTCGCGGAACTCGCGCGTGCGCTCGTCGCCCTGGTTGGGCATGCCGAAGTTGAACGGACGGTTCGTCTCTGGGAGAGCGTGGATGTTGTGCAGGAGCGGGTCGCTATTGAGAATCTGGATGGGCTGCCCGGCCTGCACGCCGAAGACGTGCGGCGTGTACTGGCACCCTTCCTGGTCGAGCACCACCGGCTCGGACGACGGAGCAAAATCCTGCTGGGGCAGGCCGTCTTTCACGTAGACGAGCACCCATTTGAGCGTGCCGCCGTCGTTCACCACCACCTTTTGCGCCATTACCGGCCCATCGTGAAGGGCGGCGCACTCACGCTCCAGGTTGAGCGCCGGCATCTGCGGAGCCGTGCCGGTGAAGCTGACCGTGCCCGTGACGGAGGCCGTGCCGAGCGGGGCGCTGGGCGCCATCTCGCCGCCTGTGGTTTCCGTTCCTTCACCGCCGTCGTCCGCCTCTTCTCCCCCGCCACATCCCACGGTTAAGAGTGAAAATGAGAGCACTGACAGAACCGCGAGTTGTTTGAATCGCATGTTGCACCTCGTTAAGTCCAAATGACAGGGTATCCAAAAGATGGCATATCCGAAAGACGGGTCGATGCCCCCTCGGCACGGGCCGCAGGGCTTCAAAGAAACGTCTCTTCGCTCGTCAGGGCTCACTCGGCAATCCGAGGACAACAGCACCGGCCGGGACCTTTCTCGGCCCTGCCTAATTTCGCAAAAAATGAATTAAAGTCAAGAAGTTTTTTGCACGGTGTATATTGCGTTGTTCACGTATTTCGCTTAAACGGATGGATCGCTGCCTGCGATTACCCTCTCTTCGTCTTCAAGGTACTAAACATCACCCACACTTGGCATGGACTGGGTTTGGTCGCTGCTTAAGAAGTACATCGTTAAGGAGTTGGAGCGGGCCGGCAACGCTGCGCCGACCGATGCCGACCTCGAAGCGGCGTTTTACCAGCTCCTGGGCGACTCCACGGTGACGGTGCTCGTGCAGGAGCCGTGGCAGAACTCGGTGCGCTTCAAAGCGCTCGAAAAGGGCGCCGTGCTGGAGATGATGGACCTGCTCAACGATCCGATGACGTACCTCTTCGAGCGTTATGGCGGGGGCAAATACAAGCTGAATTTCCACCAGGGCTGGCATTTCGTCGCCACGCAGAACTTCAAGCCCGAGGGCGAACCGCGCTGGCACGACGCGCCGGAGATCGAGCGGTGATGGAAGAACAGCGCCTCATCGAAGCACCCAGCGGCCCCCGCGCGCGCGTCATCCTGTTCCTGGCCTTCCTCTCTTCAGAAGCGTGCCTCGACGCCTGCCGCCGCTTCGCCGACCCCGAAGAGATCGCCTTTCACCTCTGCCGCCTCTGGCTCGACGCCGTTTACACCCCCGCGCTCGCCTACAGCGACGGCATCAAAGGTGATCTCCGCGACGAGGAGGTGGCGGCCTTCGAAGCCGACTTCACCGACGAGGAAATGAAGGCGCTCGAACGCTTCCACCGCTTTTTCGAGTTGCGCCTCGAGATGCTGCCCGCTGCTGCCCGCCGCGCCGGTCGCTTCCCAGAAACGGACCTCTGGCGCAACCTCGTCAAGGACGCGCGCTACCTCCTTGAAGATCTCGACCCCGATCCCGAAAAGCTGCGCCGCTGGCTCGCCTGGCTCATCGACGAACGACTACGCGCCCCGGACGAGCTCGCGTCTGCCTGGCGGGCCTTGCTAGATGCCAAATAGATCGCGCGGAATCTTTTTTATTCGACGACGGGAAAAGCGCGCGCAGGGAGTAATCCGAAATGTAAAAAGCAAAATTCGACTAGGACGCTGGATATATCCTGAAGCGAGGATCCTCATCGTTTCGAGTTTCGAGATTCATATTTCGTATTTCGTATCTCGAGCTTCCGCGCGGCTCGCATGTCCATGCCAACCTCCAATTTTTCTGCGGCGCAATACAGCTTGTCTCAAGCTTTCTCTCGACGCCAAGGGTTAAGATTCCACCCGGCACGGGCTAGCATCAGGCAGGTCACCACGGCGACGAGCAGAAACATCGCCGCGCCCACCCCCATGGGCAACGTCCATCCGCCCGGCATGGGCACGGGCCGCGCGGCTTCTTCTACAATGACCTTGCCCAGCCCAACAATGCGGAACACCACGAGCAAGGCCAGCACGCGCGTGAACCACTTGTACCCTTTCCAGATGAGCCAGGGAAACACGGCGACGAAGAGCGCCCCGACGGCAAACCATACCAGCCCACCCCCGCGCATCGTTCGCCCGCCCACGCCCACTTCGGCGATGTAGATAGCCCCGATCAGGTAGATGATGCCGTAAACGAGGTAGGTGATCGCGGCCTGGTGATATTTTCTATCATGAGTTTCCAAAGCTACACTATACCAAATATCTAACTATATCTACGACTTCCTATGCGTAATTATTTATTGGCCGAAGCGATCGCCAGAGGGAATCCCTCCTCGCTACGGTAGCCTTTCCGCCTCACATCCCGAACTGCCCCTTTACCTCATCCATCACCTGATCGTTGATCTCGGCATAGCCCTGTTCGCGAGCGTATTGCTCCACGCCGCGCTGCACCATCGGGCGGGCATAGGGGGGAATGCGGGCAATACGCGCCTCGGCTTCGGGCGTCCATGACGGACCCGCCGGCTGTGCGTACGCCTCCGCCACAACCCCCGTGAAGGGACACTTCGATCCGGAAGTCGCTGGTTGGGCCGGCGCTTCGGCCTCGGGCGAGGGCGCCACGTCGCGCTGGTGGGTGAGGTGGCCCCGTACCATCTCCATCGGTTGCGCCGCCTCAGCACGCCCGCCAATTTTGACGCCAAGCGTGCGAACGAGTTGGGTTTCCATCTGGTTCGTCAGCATCGCCACCTCGTGGCCGCAGGCGGGGCAGCCAAACAGAACGGTCATCGAGCCTTCGTCAGGCC
>JAHEMB010000166.1 GCA_024643915.1 Rhodothermaceae bacterium
TAAAACGTCGTAGAGGGCCGCCCGCACCGGCAGGCTCTCCTTGACCGAGAAGCGCACCGTCGCCTCGGGGTTGAACGGGTTGGGGTAGACCGGCGCCAGGAGGAAGCGCTCGGCCATGTCCAGGATGACTTCGACCTCGGGGCTGTACGCCCAGCCACCGTCGAAGTCGACTTGCTTTAGGCGGAACGTGTGGCGGCCCGGCTGGAACTGGCAAGAAGAAGCGGGGGTTAAGACGCGCACGCGAAACACCGCCCGATTGGCCGCCCCCTGGCTGGTCGGGCTTCTTCGTAGCTCACTTGCCCAAAGCCCCGTGAAGCTCTGCCTGATCACCGATGACGCCCAAGTGGAGGCCGCCGCCCGGGTGGCCTGCCCGCCACCCCACGCCCTCACCGTGTTTGCCCTTGAGGGCCTCGTCAACGCGCAGAACACGCTTTCTTCGCATGGGGAGGCTGTCTGCCGTGCCGCCGAGGAGGCCACGGTGGTCCTCGTCGAGTGGCAGATCGAGAAGGCGCCGGTCATCAACACGCTGGGCTACCACCTCCGCCGCACCCTCCCGGTGCCCCTGCTGGCCCTCTGCCAGGGCGGGCAGGAGGATCATATCGCCGCCCTCGCTGCCGGGGCCGACGGCACGGCCACGTTCCCCCTCTACCTGCCCCTGTTGCAGGCGCGCGCCGTGGCCTACCACCGCCTCGTTGCCGCCGCCCGCACTTGGGCGCCGGCCGAGGACGCGGGCCGCCCTGCCTCCCCTCCGCCTGCCCGCGTCTTTGGCGCCCTCCGCCTCGACCACGCCGCTCACCGCTTCTTTGTCAACGGCGCCGAGGTGGAACTGACGCCCCGCGAGTTTGCCCTCCTCGACTTCCTCATCGCGCGGGCCGACGACGCCCTCTCCCGCGACGAACTCCTCGACCAGGTGTGGGGCATCAACTTCGACACGGGCACCAACATGGTGGATGTCTACATGCACTTCCTCCGTAGGAAGCTCGAAGCCTTCGGCCTCAAGGAGATGATCCAGACGGTACGCGGATACGGCTACCGCCTGGCCCTGCCTGCTGACGGCGCGGCTTGAGAATCCCACCGGGATGCCGATACTCCGGGTTGGACCCTGCTCCAACCATCCACGCCGGACCGATGGAAACGAACCCAAATTCCTCGTCCATCTCCACGACCCTTCTCGTCACGCTCGGCCTGATCGCCCTGGCCGTGGCCCTCTTCCTGCCCTTCAAAGAGGTGATCGGCTCCATTGTGGCGCGCCCGGTGGGCGTGGCGGCCCTCTGCGCCCTCGGCCTCACCTACAGCGCCTTCACCCTGCGCACCGACGTGCGCCGCTGGAAGACCTACACGCGCTCCCGCAAAGCCGCCGTGGCCCTCACCTACAGCCTCTGGCTCGCCCTCAGCCTCTGGGCCGCCGTGTTGTACGTGGGGGCGTGATGCGTGAGGGTGCTTGACTTCAACTTTTCCCTTTTCGCTCCCCGCTCTCCCCTCCCCACCCACTTCTCTGTCGTTTCTCCGTCTCGTCGTTTCTCCGGCTCCTCAACTCGTCGATTCGTCGGCTCGTCGTTTCCTCGTCTCAAGCCGTTCACCGCTCTCTGCTCCACGCTCGAACCCAACAAAAAACCCGGCTCCCCGGCGGCGTGAGCCGTTGTGGGAGAGCCGGGTGTTGCGCGGCCTGATGACCGCACCCATGTGAAGCGCTTAGAGGAGCGGCTGCGTGCTCGTGGGCGCCGTCTGCTGGGCAGCGGCGGCTTTGTCGAGGGCGGCCTGGGCGAGGTCGCGGGCCTCGCTGAGCTGCCCGTTGGCGAAGGCGTCCTGGGCCTGCATCAACAGGCTCTGGGCGGAGTCGCTCCCGCCCTGCATAGCCACGTTGGCGGCATTGCCTGCAGCAGGTGCCGGCATTGCGGCAACGGCGGCCTCAGCCTGGGCGAGGAGGCTCTGGACCTCACCGCCCATCTCCTCCTTGGCGATCTCCACCTGGGCGGCGGCGTCGTTGGCAAGCTGGGTGGCGCTGGCGAGCAGGGCCTGGGCGTAGTCGTAGTCACGCGAGAACGCGGACTCGCTGTTCTGCACCTCGATCTCCGCCTGGGCAGCGGCGAATGAGTCCTGCGCGGCCTGGTAGAGGTCGGCCACGTAGAGGTCGGCCTCGGCCGAGTCGGCGGCGGCGAGGGCGGCCTGGGCGGCCATCACCTCTGCTTCGGGCGCCTGCGCACACCCGCTGAACAAGCCAAAGGCAAGGGTACAGGAAAGGGTAACAAGGCTGAGTTTTTTCATCGGTAGTATGATAAGCCAGGGTTGGTGAGGTGTCGGAAATCTGTTCGGCGAATAACGAAAAGCCGCCCTTCAGCGAACAGCCGACATGATGCGAAGAAAACCCTACGCACCGCATCAAAGCGGGATTAAAAGAAGGCAATAGGAGATTAAAACACGCTTAATACTACCTCCGCTTGCGCGGTTTGCTCGGTCAGTCGAGCTTTGCCCTCGTGTGTGCATGGCCGAGGGAAAGAATGGACGACACGAGTGCGTAGCGCGACTGACGCAAGTAATGGACGAGAAAAGCAGGATCATGTGTTCACCCCCCCCTACGTCCGCACACACACGAGGCGGAGCCGCCTGACGTTGGCAAATCCGGCTTCGGATGATAGGGGCAAGCCACATCGGTTCAGCCGGATTTGGTATGACCCGCCTCCCACCTCAGCGTTTCTTCCCCGCTTCGTGCCGTGCGCGCCGCGCCTCGTGCCGGGCGAGTTGCTTGTGGAACTGCCGCTGGCGCAGGCGTTTCTCGACGCTGATCACCGGCAGCACCACGAGGGCCACGAGGGTCGCCTTGGCCCACGCCTCCAGGCCGAGCGGCGCCGAGCCGAAGACCGCGTTCATGAAAGGCAGGTAGACGAAGCCCGCCTGCAAAACCAGCAGCACGAAGATGCCCACGTAGATCCACCGATTGCTCCACAGGCCGATCTCGAGGGCGGAGTCGCGGAGGGAGCGGCAGTTGAGCAGGTAGAAGATCTGGAAGAGGATGACGGTGGTAACGGCAGTGGTCTGCGCGTACCGCAGCGCCGGCAACGCCGCCACGCCCTGCCCCAGCATCGAATGGTATTCGTAGAGGAAGAGGCCGATGCCGCCGGCCGTCATCAGCAGGGCCACCAAAATAGTGCGCGTGAGGACGAAGCGGCTCAAGAGCGGCTCGGCGGGCTCCCTCGGCGGGCGGCGCATCACGTTCGGTTCCATCGCCTCGAACGCCAGGGGTAGGGCCAGCGCCACGGTGGCGACGAGGTTGATCCAGAGGATCTGCACGGGCTCCATCGGCAGCAGCGGGTCGTTGCCGAAAATCGGAAAGAACAGCACGGCCAGCAGAATGATGAGCGCCTCGCCCATGTTGGTCGGCAGCACGAAGGCGAGCGACTTGAGAAGGTTGTCGTAGACGCGGCGCCCCTCCTCCACGGCGGCGGCGATGCTGGCGAAGTTATCGTCGGCCAGGACGATGTCGGCGGCTTCTTTCGAGACGGCGGTGCCGGACTGCCCCATCGCCACGCCGATATCGGCCTGTTTGAGGGCGGGGGCGTCGTTGACCCCATCGCCCGTCATGGCGACGACCTGGCCCTGGCGCTGGAGGCACCGCACGAGGCGCAGCTTGTGCTCGGGCGCCACGCGCGCGAAGATGGTGCGCGTGCGGGCCGTTTCGGCCAGCGTCGCCTCGTCCATCGCCTCGATCTGGGCCCCCGTCACCACGGTGTCCTCGCGATGCAGCAGGCCTAGCTGCCGCCCGATGGCCCCGGCGGTGGCCTGATGATCGCCCGTGATCATCTTGACGTGGATGCCCGCCCGGCGGCACAGCCGCACGGCCTCCATCGCCTCGGGGCGCGGCGGGTCGATCATGCCCTGCAAGCCGAGCAGCGTCAGCCCGCCCTCCATCGCTTCTTCCGATAGTTCGCTATCCGCGATGTCTATCCGGGCAAAAGCCAGCACGCGCATCCCTTCCCCGGCGAGGCGCTCGACCTCGGCCAGCACTTCGGCTTCGTCGAGGGGCGCCCCTTCGGCCCGCACACAGCGCCGCGCAATCACTTCCGGCGCGCCTTTCACGAAGGCGACGCGCCCCTCCTCGCCTGCATGCAGCGTCGCCATGAACTGCCGGTGCGACTCGAACGGGACGGCATCCTGCCGGGGCCACGCTACGGGCGTTGCTTCATCACAAAGCCCCGCCTTGCGCGCCACCACGAGGAGCGCGCCCTCCGTCGGGTCACCGTTGACGCGCCAGCCGCTTTCGGCTTGTTCCAGGGCGGCATCGTTGCAGAGGAGGCCGGCGGTGAGGAGGGCATCCAGGTCGTCGGGCAGGCCGTAGGGGGCCGCTCCCTTCTGCCGCAGCGCCCCCTCCGGCGCATAGCCGACGCCCTCGACTTCGTAGGCGCCGGCAGCGGGCGTCCAGAGGGCCTGCACGGTCATCTCGCCGCGCGTGAGCGTGCCCGTCTTGTCGGTGCAGATGACGGTGGTGCTGCCGAGCGTCTCCACCGCGGGCAGGTGGCGGATGACCGCGTTGCGCCGCGCCATGCGCTGCACGCCGATGGCGAGGGCGATGGTGATGATGGCTGGCAACCCCTCCGGGATGGCCGCCACGGCAAGCGTGATGGCCGCCAGGACGGCATCGACGAGGGGGTAGCCGCGCCACAGCCCCACGCCCATCAGCAGGAGGGCCACCAGGCTGATGCCGAGGGTGAGCACTTTACCGAACGTGGCGATCTGCCGTGTCAGCGGCGTCTCCACCTCCGTTGCCTCTTCGAGGAGGGTCGAGATGCGGCCCAACTCGGTGCCCTGCCCCGTGGCAACGACCACCCCCGTGCCCGTGCCGTAGGTGATCATGGTGCCCGAGAACGCGAGGTTGCGCCGGTCGCCCAGGCCCGCACCGGCGCCCATCACGCCCGTCTCTTTCGTCACCGGCACCGACTCGCCCGTGAGCGCGGCCTCCTCGATCTGCAAGTGGCGCACCGCGAAGAGCCGCAAATCCGCCGGTACCTTGTCCCCCGATTGCAGCAGGACGACGTCGCCCGGCACGAGGTCGCGGGCGGGCAGGTCGGCCCGGTGGCCGTCGCGCAGGGCGGTCGCCGTCTCGGGCACGAATTCGACGAGGGCGGCGATGGCGCGGCTCGCCCGATACTCTTGAAAAAAACCGATGAGGGTGTTGAGCACCACCACGCCCAGCACCACGAGGCCATCGACGAGCTTGCCCATGAGCAGGGCGAGGAGAGCCGAGGCGAGGAGGACGTAGATGAGCGGGTTGTTGATCTGCCGCCACAGCAACGCGGCCACGCCCGGCCCTTTGGCGCGCGGCAGCACGTTCGGCCCGTGGAGTTCGAGGCGGCGGCGGGCCTCGTCGCTGCCGAGGCCGTGGCGCGGCGCCTCCAGGGCTTCGAGCACGGTCTCGGCCGGCTGCTCGTGCCACGCGCCCGGGCGCGCTTCTGCCACCTGTTGTTCCGGCTCCGAAGCGTCTATCGTCGTCGTCATAAGTCGGTTTGAGACAACCCTGTAAAATCAAAAAACCTCCACCCCCCCGAAAACATCGGGACGGTGAAGGTCTCGCATCCTAGCCGCGGCTACCGGCTCCGGGGTGCCGGAGCGTCTTGACGATGGCCGCGCCTGCTTTTTCGGTGCAGGTGCTACTCCCCTTCGTAAATCGGCGGCTATTACGCCGGCCTCTGGCGAAGTTCCTGCACGCGCTCGTGAATAATGCAGCCCCCTTCGATCAGGTCAGAAAAACTGCGCGACGATGGCGAGCAGCGCCAGCGGACTGATGCCTTGTGTATCGAGGCGTCGCAAGATCTGCCTTGCGAAGAACGGGGCGCCGTGATCCACACCCGCGCGCTCACTTAACGAGCGTCAGTGTTTGCGTCGCGTCGATGCCCTCACCCATCAGGCGTACGAGGTAAAGTCCGCTCACCAGCCCCGTCCCGTCGATCCGTACTTCGACCATCTCCCCGGCGGCAGGCGTGCCTGCGTAGAGCACCTGCACTTCCCGGCCAAGCACGTCGTAGAGCGCAGCCTGCACCTCCACGGCCTCTTTCACGGCAAAGCGCACGGTGGCCTGCGGGTTGAATGGGTTGGGATAGGCCGGCTCCAAGACGAAGCGCTCGGCCAGTTCGATGGCCACCTCGACCTCAGGGGAATAGGCGAAGGCGCCATCGAAGTCGATCTGCTTCAAGCGGAAGTGGTGTGTACCGGGATCGAGGCCGGTGAGGCGGTGCTGGTACTGCTGCGGGGCGGTCGTGGTACCCTGCCCCTCGACGAAGCCAATGGCTTGCCAGGCAGCGTACTCGCCGTGGCCCTGCTGGTGCTCGACCTCGAACCCGGCATTGTTCGTCTCGGAGGCTGTGCGCCACGAGAGCGTTGCCGAGCGACCGTCGGCCACCACTGCCCAGGCAGCCAGTTCGACCGGCAGCGGATTGTTCTGCGACCCGGCCGTCCAGCGGGAAAAGGCATCGACGCCGCCGAGCGTCACTTTGTTGGCCGGGGCATCGACCGCGCCGCCTTCGGTCGTCCAGGTCGTTCCGCCGTCGGTGGATCGGTATAGCTCCAAATCGGCCTCAGCGATGCCCTCCAGCTCACTCTCATCGTAAAGGAACTCGAGCGTCGCGTTGAGTCCGCTGTTGGTGGTCGGGGTAATGTCGAAGTAGCGCGCGATGCCGGTGTTGCCGCCGTTCGTTTGCGGGGTATGCCCCCGTACGACTTGGGTGACCCCCATGTTGGCGCCGCTGGTGAGCACCGCCCCCAGACCGCCCACGTTTTCGCTGGCCGGGGCGTTGAGCGTCCGGGTGGCCTTGATCGTCCCGGTACTCCCCTTCACCGTGTTACCCGCCGACTCGACGAGGGTACCGGTCGTGCCAAGATCCGCCATAAAGCCGTTCAGATCGAGGTCCCCGCTCGTCATCAGCAACTGGTCCCCGATGGCAATGCCGCGCTGCAGCGTCACCATGTTGGCAGATGAGGTAAAAGCGACCTCCATTTGCCCGATCTCCACAGGAGAGCCCAACGTCCCGGGGATCTCGTCGCCTGCGATGATGTTGGTCGAGCCCTTGTACTTGATCTTGCCGGGAATGTGCTGCACGGCATCGGACAGATAGGCCCGCGTGCCCGCGCCTTTCGCCAGTTGCCCC
>JAHEMB010000167.1 GCA_024643915.1 Rhodothermaceae bacterium
GCGCAGCATGAAGGCCGACATCAGCGAGAGCGCCCTCGCCATGTACCGGCCCGAACTCGACTTCGAGTCCGACCTGGCCCCCGACGGCGGCGCCAGCCCCGGCGACACGCGCCCGCGCCAGGGGATGGAGCAAGCCCTGCCGTTCGATCCCAACGACGTCTTCCTCGCCGACCGCTTCGACCTGAAGACGCTGCAAGAGCAGGGCGTGCCTGTGGCGGACCTGAGCGCGCGGGCGCAGAAAGCCTACGACCGCGCCATTGGCCACCTCGGTGAGGCGCTCAAAAGCGACCCGCGCCGCCGTCCCGTTTACGACGCCATGATGGAGATCTTCGCGCTCAAGGGCGAGTGGGAGGACGCCCTGGCGATGCTGGAAGACATGTACAGCTTCTTCCCCGAAGATACCAAGACGTGGCTGTACCTGGGCCTGGGTCATTACCGCGACGGTAACCTCGACGCCGCCTTCCGCTCGTTCGAGACGGCTTTCAACTACATGAGCGACGAGGCGAAGCTCGCCTTCAGCAGCCTAGACTATTTGATCCCGGCGAAGGAGAAGGAGAAGTACAAGCAGAACCCGGACGCCTACGCCTCGCGCTTCTGGACTAGCAAGGACCCTCGCTTCTTGACGCCCTACAATGAGCGCAAGCTGGAACACTACGCCCGCCTCGTCTATGCGGACCTTCTCTACGGCTCCGAGGACCTGAATTTGCGCGGGTGGGACACGCAGCGCGGTCGCATCCTCGTCCGCTATGGAGTGCCCCAGAGCGACGTCATCCTCATTCCTCGCAACACCGGCAAGACAGGCCAGGAGATCATCGCCGACGCGCAGCAGCGGGGCTCCGGGGAGCACTCGGATGTTGGGCGGGGCTCCGGCGCGGGCGATCCGATGGCCGGCTCGCGGGCGCTCATCGCCACGCAGGGCACTGGCTTCGACATGTTCGCCGAGGCCAACTCGTTTAACATTTGGGATTACGGCGACTTCCGCTTCGTCTTCGAGGACCCGTTCCGCAACGGCGAGTACCGCCTTTACAGCCCCTCCGCCACTGAGATCGCCGAGGGCGTCAACCCCTGGCTGAACGACTACGCCATCCTGGCTGAGGACACGTTCAAGAAGATCCCAGAGCGGTACACCTACGAGGCGCCGGGCCGCCAGATCGAGATGCCTTATCTGGTGACGGCCTTCAAGGGGGAGGGCGACCGGACCGATCTCTACGTCCACTACGGTATCCCCATCACCGAGTACGACGCCTCGCAGGAGATGATTGATATCTCGGCTAACGTCGGCGCCTTCCTCATCAGCAGCGACCGCGACATTCTGGTGGAGCGACGGCGGACCCTCTACGGCCTCAACACGGGCCAGATCATGCCTTTCGCCGAAACAAACCTGTGGGTGGATACCCAGGTGATGAATGCCCCGCCCGGTAACCACGAGGTCTCGGTGGAATTTGAGACGGCGAGTGGCGGCACCGTGGCCGTGCAGCGCCGCGACGTGCGCGTGCCGGACTTCACCGCCGACCGCCTGGCCGTGAGCGACATGCTGCTGGCCTACCGTGTGGAGGACGCGCCCGACGGCAAGAAGGTGGGCAAGTCCGACCTCGTGCGCAACGGCCTCTCCATCACGCCCGCGCCGTGGAGCGTCTTCGCGCACACCCAGCCCATCTACCTCTACTTCGAGCCGTACCACCTGGCGCAGAACGCCGAGGGCAAGACGGACTACGAGGTGGAGATCCTCCTCGTCCCGAAGGAGCAGGCGAAGGGCCTGCGCAAGCTCGTCAAGGGCCTCTTCGGCAGCGACAAGGGCGTCTCCATCCAGTACCCCGTCACCGGCGCCACGCCCGACGACTTCCAGTATCAGATCCTCGACGCGAGCGAGCTGGAGCCGGGCCTCTACACCCTCATCCTCCGCATCCGCGACAACGTCGCCGGCAAGACCGCCGAGACGGAGCAGGATCTGTTCCTGGAGTGAAGGAGACCTTGATCAGTTTCCTCCCCTGCCACAGAAAGTCATCTCCGTCCCCGATCGGAGATCTAGGAAGAACTATCGCCTTTCTTGAATCTTTGCTGCGTTGTGGAGGAAAAGGAAAAGCGGGCGGCGTGCTCGCCGTGATTCTATCGCAAGCCCTCATTGCTGTGCCGCATGCTTCCTGGATCCCCGCCTGCGCGGGGAAGACTTGAAGGGGAGGTGGGGCAGGGTGTAAGTGTAGCGCCTCAAGAGTGCTCCAGGATCACCTCTAAGAACGCCGCGCCGTAGCGTTCGAGTTTCACCTCGCCCACGCCGGAGAGGCGGCTGAATTCCTGGAGCGACTGGGGGCGGTGCTGCACCATCGCCAGGAGCGTGTTGTCGTTGAAGACGACGTAGGGGGGCACGCCCTGCGCGTGGGCCAGGTCCAGGCGCAGGAGGCGGAGGGCCTCGAAGAGCACCTTGTCGGCGGGGGTCTCGGGATGGGCGGCGTCCACGGCGCGCTTCCGCTTCTTCTTTACCGGGGTGGGGTCCTTGCGGAAGAACACCTCGCGCTCGCCTTTGAGGACGGGCTTGCAGGCGTTCGTCAGGCGGAGGGCGCCGTAGCCGGTCACGTCCACGCGCAACAGGTTGGCGGCCACGAGCTGGCGGATGACCGAGCGCCATTCCCGCTTGTCCAACTCTGCGCCCACGCCGAAGGTGGGGAGGCGGTCGTGCCGGAAGCGCTGGATCTTGTCCGTCTCGTTGCCCAGCAGCACGTCCACAAGGTGCGCAGCGCCGAAGCGCTGGCCCGTCCGGTAGATGCACGACATCACCTTCTGGGCGGCCACCGTGCCGTCCCACGTCTCCACCGGGCGGAGGCAGTTGTCGCAGTTGCCGCAGCCGCCGGCGTGGTCCTCGCCGAAATAGGTCAGCAGCACCTGGCGGCGGCAGGTGGCCGTTTCGCAGTAGCCAAACATGGCGTTGAGCTTGTGCTGCTGCGCCCACAGATGCTGCTCGCCCGCCCCCGCGCTCTCGATGATCTTGCGCATCATCACCACGTCGGCCATCGAGTAGGTCATCCAGGCATCGGCCTCAAGCCCGTCGCGGCCCGCGCGGCCCGTCTCCTGGTAGTAGGCCTCCAGGTTCTTCGGCACGTCGAGGTGGGCCACGAAGCGGACGTTGGGCTTGTCGATGCCCATGCCGAAGGCCACCGTCGCCACCACGATGACGCCCTCTTCGAGCAGGAAGCGATCCTGGTTCGCCTGCCGGTCATGGGAAGACAGCCCCGCGTGGTAGGGCACTGCGTCGAAACCTTCGTCAGTCAGGAAAGCCGCCGTCTCCTCCACCTTTCGGCGGGACATGCAGTAGACGATCCCCGCGTCGCCGAGGTGTTGCTCGCGGATGAATTGGAGGAGTTGCTTCTTCGGATTGTTTTTGAGGACAACGCTGTAGCGAATATTGGGCCGGTCGAAGCCGGTGACGAAGAGGCCGTCGGCGGGGATGCGGAGGCGCTTGAGGATCTCGCGGCGCGTGGGCTCATCCGCCGTGGCGGTGGCAGCGATGCACGGCACCTCGGGCCAGCGCCCGCGCACCTCGGCGAGCTGCAAATATTCGGGCCGGAAGTCGTGCCCCCACTGCGAGATGCAATGCGCCTCATCGATGGCGAAGAGGGCGATCCTGGCTTCGTCCAGCAGGCTCAAAAAACTGTCGGTGAGGAGCCGTTCGGGGGCGACGTAGAGGAGGTCCAGGCGGCCCGCGCAGAGGGCTTGTTCCACCCGGCGCTGCTCGGGGCGGCGGAGGCTGGAATTAAGGAATTCGGCCCGCACGCCGAGCTGCTTGAGGGCGTCCACCTGGTCCTGCATGAGCGAGATGAGGGGCGAGACGACGATCCCGGTGCCGTCGCGCAGGAGGGCCGGGAGCTGGTAGCAGAGCGACTTGCCGCCGCCCGTGGGCATCAGCACCAGGCAATGCCTCCCGTCGAGCACGCGCAGCACCACATCTTCCTGGCTCGGTCGGAACGTGTCGTAGCCGTAAACCGATTTGAGGACCTGTTGCGGCCGGGGCGCGGTAACGTCAATCATCCTGAACGGCAGACTTGAACGAGGAGTGCCCCGGTGCTACGCGATCCCCGCGCCCGTGTTCTTTAAAAATTGGACACTCGCTCTTACACCTGCACCGTCGGCAGCGCAGCGAAGTCCGCCTCCATGAAGGCCATGAACGGGTCGACCAGGTCGGGGGTGGTCCACTGGTTTTCCAGGTCGTCGTGGATGTGGTGTTCGGCGGTGACGTGGCCGGCCTCGTAGCGGCGGATGATGGGGTGGAGGTAGGCCGCCTCGGGCGCCGCCTCGGGCGAGGGGTCGCGGGGGATGTTGAACGGGTCGGCGTGCTTCGGGCCGTATTCGAGGGTGACGGTGTAGAAGGTCGGATGGTGTCGCCAGGATGCCGTTTCGCCTTCCTTCAGGTAATCCACCGGCACGTCCTCGTAATAGCGTGCGCCGCCGCCGTTCAGGGGCGGCACCAGCACGTCGGCCAGGTAGCCGGGCTGGAGGAAGATTCCCGAGCCGTTGTTGACCCGCGCCAGGATGGCCTCGGCGAATGCCTCTGGGCGCACCGCCACCTCACGCGAGGGCCACGGCGCGTCGTGGAATTTCTGGCCGAGGATGCGCTGGAGGGCGAGGACGTTGTAGCGGAAGCCATGCACGAAGCCCGACATCGTCTTCTTGTAGTCGCGCATCTGCGTCAGCGTGCCGGCGAAGAAAAGGCCCGCGACATTCGTCGATTCGTAGGCGCTCGTCTGCTCGGGGAATTTGTCGTAGATGCAGAGCGCCGGCTTGCACGTCTCGTCGAAGATGGTGTCATCGAAGCGGAAGCCGGTGCAGGTGATGACGTGGTCGTAGGGCGCCACGCGGCGCTGGCCCATCGCGTGGGAGAAGCGGACGTGGACGAGCAAGCCGCCGTCCTCGCGCTGCTCGATCCGCTCAATGTCGGCATCGAGCACGGCGTTCTGCGACTTGAGCTGGTAGGTGTCGAGGAAGTTGTTGTTGACGGCGCGGAGGTGGCCCACGAAGTGGCTCTGCCAGGCGAACTTGACCGGATGCGGACTGCACAGGTGGATGAGGGCCGCGTGTCCGGTGAGGGCGTCCGCTGTCTCAAAAGCCGAGTTGGCTTTGCCGACGATGAGCACCCGCTTGTTCGCCATGCGCGCCGGGTCCATCTGCATCTCGGTGTAATCCTCGGCATGCTCGATGCCGGGAATGGCCGGGCGGTACGGCTTCCACAGGCCCGTCGCTACCACCAGCCGGTCGCACGTCAGCACGTCGCCGCCATCCATCTCGACGGCGAAGACACCGTTTTTAGAGACGCGGCGCACCTCGGCCCCGTAGCGCACGTTCACGCCCGTCGTCTCGGCGTAATCCTTCAGGTATCGGCGGAAATCGTCGGCGGGGGGGAAGTAGGCCTGGCTGTAGCGCGTGAAGCGGAGGTCGTCGTGGGCACTCAGGAGCGAGTTCCAGTCGTAGCGGAGGTTATGCTCCGGGTCGTCGCAGCCGGTGTAGACTTTGTTGATGGAGATGAGCTTCCGGTGCCGGGGGAAGCGCGCGAAGAAGGCGCCCGGGGTCTCAGCCTTTTCGAGGATAAGATAGTCGCGGTTCTCCTGCTCGAAATGGTGGCCGAGTTGTAGGCCGGCAGGGCCGGCGCCGATGATCAGGTATTCGTAATGTTGCTTAGCCGTCTGCATACGTACAACACAGGTTGAGTGAACATCTCCGACGCGGAACCCGCAAACTAAGGCACAGCATCTTTAACTGCCAATACAGGCGCCGTGGAATTATTATTCCTAACATTTTTCAAGATCAAGTGCAAGGCCCGGTCAGCGGCGTAGAGGCTCCGGCTCAGCAGACAAAGAAGAGCGGGAGGAGTACGAGAAACTAAAAGCTAAGCCCTCCTTGCAACCCTCTATTTTTGCTACAATTGGCCTGCGCCGCACACCCCTCCGGGTAGCCAAAATAAACATAACGATGCCTCTTGCAAACGAGGCCAGGTGATAGCATATTGGGCCGGTTCAGGCGGCCGGGATCATGTTAAGGCGCTGGGCTTGGGACTTGGGGAACGGGTGAGGGGCCGGGCTGAGGTGTTCTGCTGGTGTGCGTGAGGACACAGGCTCTACCCTATCATCCTGGTGCAGACCCATGACGCCGCCGTCCTCTCGTTGCTCTCGCCGCCGCACCCCGAGAGGCTTGCGCCGCGCGGCCCTCTTCGCACTGTTGCTCTTCGCGGCCACCCCCGCCGCCCAGGCTCAGCCCTTCGGCACGCCCGACAAGCTCCGGGCCGCCGATGCCGACTCGCTCGACGAGCTGGGCCATGACGCCGCCGTCCTCTCGTCGCTCCCGCCGCCGCACCCCGAGAGGCTTGCGCCGCGCGGCCCTCGACGACGCCTGCCCGCCCGGCCCGGATCAGGTCAACTGCAACTCGGGCGCTGCCTACATTTTCGAGCGCATCGACGGGGAGTGGGTGCAAACAGCCAAGCTGACGCCCCGGCGCATCGCGAAATCCCGCATCGGGAGCTCGGCTGCTATCGATGGGCACCGCGTCCTCGTCGGGGCGATATCCGATGACACGCGTGGTTTCTTTACCGGGGCCGTGTATTATTACGAGTACCGGAACGAGCAGTGGGAGGAGGTCGAGAAGCTCGTGGCCAGCGATGCCAAATCTGGAGATAGGTTTGGGGAATTCGTCGCCCTGCAGGGCAATGAGGCGTTGATTGCCGCCGTGCGGTTGAGTAGCTTTGCGAACCCGCTTGAGGGGTCTGTGTATGCCTTCACCTTCCAGAATGGAGGCGTGCAACAGATCGACAAGCTTATCCCCTCCAATAGGCTCAGAGATGATACTTTCGGTTCCAGCCTTCAGATTGATGGCGACCGCTTCATTGCCGGGGCGCCCTTCGCTTGGTTTGGCGCCCTCGACCTGGCCGCCGCCGCCTATATTTTCATGAGGGCCGGGTCGGGGCGGTGGCAGCAGATCGCCGCACTGTCGGCGCCCGACAAGGCGCCCTGGGACTTTTTCGGATCGGGCGTGGGCCTCAGCGGCGACTGGGCTATGACCGGGGCGCCGGAGGATGATCGGCCCGGCTGCCTGCTCGACCCGAACGATCCCCCTTACTCGACGTGCAGTCAGGGCAAGGTCTATGTATGG
>JAHEMB010000168.1 GCA_024643915.1 Rhodothermaceae bacterium
TGCCGGAAGACGCGCGCCTCGCCGGTCCCGCCGCTGCTGGGCGCGCCGACCACCGCTTCGCCCGCTGCCAGCGCCACCGACCACCCGAAAAGCCCGCCCCCGCCGACGAGTTTGCCCTCCTGCAACCACGCCCCTGCCGCGTCGCGCCGGAAGACATACGCCGCGCCCTCCCCGCCGGCCTGGCGCGGCGCCCCGACGAGCACGAGGTCGCCTTCCACCGCCACGCCATAGCCAAAGCGGTCGCTTGGCTGGGCGTCGTCGGGCGTCAGCGTTGCCTCTTCGAGCCAGGCACCCGTGCCGGGGTCGCGACGGAAGAGATAGACGACGCCTTTCAAGGTGTCGGCGAAGGGCGCGCCGATCACGGCCAGGTCGTCCTCAAGCGCAACGGCCCGGCCGAACTGGTCACTGGGCACCACGGCGCTGCCGGCGAGCTTCGCCTGCTCGGTCCAGGCGCCGGTCTGTGCATCGCGGAGGAAGAGGTAGGCGGCGCCGGCCTGGTGGTCGCGGATTGGGGCGCCGATGAGGGCGAGGTCGCCGTGCAGCGCCATCTCTTCCCCGAAGCGGTCCCCCACCTCGCCGTCGGCAGCCGTCAGGCGGCCCGCCTCGGTCCAGGTTCCGGTAGCACCATCGGCATGGAAAACGTAGACGGTGCCCGGCCGAATGTTGCTGCGCGGCTCACCAACGAGGGCAAAGTCCTCCCCAGCGACGAGCGCGAGGCCGAAGGCATCGCCCGCCGCCGCATCAAACCCCGACCCTTTGAAGGCGGCATTCTGCCCGCGCGCCCCGGCGGAGAATCCTGCGAGCAGAAACAGGAGGCCAAGAATACGACAGAAGGCAGATGCACGATACTTCATTTCCCTGGGCACAAATCGGTCCTTTATTCAAACTGACAGACGCGGAAAACCCTACTGGACGACGGTCACGATTCGTGTTTGCGAGAGCGCCGGGCCGGTGACGCGGACGAGGTAGGAGCCAGGTGCGAGGGCAGCGGCCAGCGTGAAGGCGTGCGCGCCGGCCGGAAGCAGGCCGTCGTGCAGGCGCGTCACCTCACGCCCCAGCACATCGTACACGGTGAGTGTCACCGGCTGCGGCGTGGTGAGGGTAAGAGTCAGCCGCGTCGAGGCGCGGAACGGGTTCGGGTACGGCGCCGAAAGCCCGCCCCCGATAGGAGGGATCTCGGCCGGGGGCGTCCGTGTGGGGGAAAGATCCAGCCCCCTCGGCTGCACCACGAAAAGGCCCTGCTCAATGTCGCTCACCGCCACGGTTCCGCTGGGGAAGGGGAAGGCGGCCCACGCGGCGTTGAGGCTCGTCGCATCGTTGGCGGGGAAGGTGTCGAAGAAAGCCGCCTCGACGGGGTTAGCCGGATCAGCGAGGTCGAGGATGCGCAGGCCCGCGCGGTAGTTACCCTGGTAGGCGTAGCGCCCGCGCACGACCGTGTTATGGTCGGTTGCTCCAGCCGGCGAGAAATACTCCCGCAGCAGCGTCGGCTCGTCGAGGTCGGTCACGTCGAAGATCAGCGTCCGGGTGTTGAAGCCGAAGCTTGACTCATCGGCCTCATCGCCGTGCAGGTAGGTGCGGTGGTCCTCCGTCAGCCAGCCCTGGTGCGAGTAGCGACCCCGCGGGTACGAGGTCCGCGCCAGCAGCACGGGCAGGTCCTTGTCCGTAAAATCGACGATCAGCACCTCGTCGGAGGGGACGGCGAGGAAGCAGATCTCGCGCCCCTGATAATCAGCATCCGGCCCGTGGTAGAGGACGCACTGCGCGTCGTGCGTGTAGTCCGCTGCGCCGGGGCTGAACCCTCGATAGCAGCCGACGAATTGCGGGTCGAGGGGGTCGCGCACATCCACCACATGTGGGCCACCGCCGCAGGTGCCGCCTCCCACGGCGTAGGCAAACCCCGTTTCCTCGTTGAGGGCGAGGTTATGCGACGAGCCGACCCCGCTGTAATGCGCCGACATCGAGAAAATGGCGGGCGGGTTGGGCACGTTGCGGAGTTGGGTCAGGTCGAATACCTGGAGGCCGTGCGCCCCCGCATTGTCCGCCACGATGAAAGCGTAGTTCTGATAGACCTTGATGTCGCGCCAGGCGCTGGGGCGGGCACCGGGCGTCTGCGGCAGCGTGCCGAGGAGGATGGGGTTGACCGGATCGCTCACATCGACGAAGGCGGTGCCGTCGGTGAGGCCGACCAGGGCGTACTCCTTATCCGTTTCGGGGTCCACCCAGCCCCACAGGTCGCTCAGGAAACCCCCCAGGCTCGGCGGCGGCCCGCCCAGTTCAATGGGCGAAAGCTGCGCCATCAGATCGACGCTTTGACACGGGAAGCGGGTCGCAAAGCCGCTGGCGCAGGCCACCGCCTCGCCCTTCTTGAGCGCCCCCTGCCCCCACACGAGGGCCGGCCACGTCAGGACCAGCCCCAACAACGCAAAACGAATGAAACGAACCATGTTGATGCACGCGCCAGGATGAGAGGAAGGGGGGGTGCTGCCTATGAGAATGAAAACCCGAGTTGTGACCTAAATCTCCTTGCATGCATGAAGACGACAGGCAACGGACGATGGACGACAGACAATGGACGATAGGGGGCTGCTTTTTGTCGTCCGTTGTCCAAAGCCTCTATGCACCATAGGTCACAACTTGCGTTATGATACAGCAGGTTGCTGCCGAAAAGCAGGCCAAAAAGCGGGTAGCATAGCGGGCGCGCTCATGACGAGCCGGGAGGGGAAAAGATCCGGCTGGACTTTTTGGCGGGCCGCAGGAAATAGGACTTGCACCCGAGCGCAAAAATTAGGAAATTGTGACCAACACGCAAAAGTCGTAGCTGGATCCTCCCTCCCTCTCTTCAGCTACGCGAGAACGCCCGGTCCCGCCACGCGGGGTTGGGCGTTTCTTTTTTCGTCCGTTCTTGTTGCACCGTGACCCCCGCCCTGCCCCGGTCTTGTTATTTTTCCAGCCAAAGAATAGAGAGGCCAGCAGCCCGTTTCCTGCGAGGCCTCAGTGCTTTGATGCACCCTCTGGTCCCCCTTGCGCAGCCCCGTTTCGAGATGACGACTCGCCTGCACGGCCTCCTATTGCTGCTGCTGCTGTTGGGCGCCGGCTGCCGTTCGCAGCAGCCGCCCCCGGTCAGGGCGGATCCTGCCCTCGACTCCCTGCAGAGCCGGGTGATCCGCCTCGAAGCCGAGCGGCAGGTCTTCGCCGAGGAGCAGGCACGCCTCGAAGCGGAGCAGGCGCGCCTGGCTGCCGAACTCCAGGCAGCCCTCGACTCCCTCGCCGCCCTGGCTGCCTTCAATAAGACGGCCCGCGCCGCCGCCGAAACGCGCTACGCTAATCGGGCGGATTCGCTGCGCCAGGCTTATGTGCTACTGTTCCACCAGGGGATGGAGCGGCAGGGCGTCCTTCGAGGACGTACGCTCGACGTGATCCTTTTCCCCTCAGGCAGCACGGGCCTCCCCCCGGCCGTCACCGCCCGGCTGGATCGCGTGGCCGCCCGCCTGCGCCGCCTGCCTCCCTCGTCCCGCCTCCTCGTCGAGGGCCATACAGACGACCAGCCGCCTGCCGGCGGCAACAACCGCCTGCTCTCGGCCGAGCGCGCCGCTGCCGTGGCCCGCTACCTCATCGACCGCCACGGCATCGACGCGCGACGATGCGAGACGGCCGGCTTCGGCCCGGACCGCCCGCTTGCTCCCAACGACACGCCTGAGGGCCGCCGCCTCAACCGCCGCGTCCGCCTCGCCCTCGTCGAATGACGGGCGAACAGCCGCGCTCGCTCTTTCGTCTGACCAGTGTGTGTATCTTTGCGCTGATCATTGTCCTCTGACGTACCAGAATTGCCATGCTGCGCTTCGTTTTGCCCTTCCTGCTGGCGGGCTGCCTTTTTGCCGGCGGCTGCGTCACTACGCAGCAGACGCGCTACGCCGATATCGTGGCCCTGCAGGCCACCAAGATCGACTCGCTCGACGCGCTCAACGCCCGCCTCCGCCAGACGGCGGCCACCTTCCAGGATTCCCTCCAGTTCTACGACGACATCGACTCGGGCCGGTACTACCGTGCCTTGCGCACCCGCGACGACCGCATCACGCGCCTCGAATACGATCTCGCCGTCTGCGCCGACGGCGGGCGCGCCGTAGCCTCTCTCCCCGTCGATGAACTCTTCAAGCCGGCCAGCGCCACGCTCACCCCCGCCGGCCTCGAACGCCTCGACGCCCTCGTTGCCCAGCTGATGGAGACGTACCCGGAGAGCGGCTTCCGGGTGGAGGGGCATTCGGACAGCGTGCCGCTCGGGGCGAGCCTGGAGGAAAAATTCCCGAGCAACTGGGAGCTGTCGGCGGCGCGGGCCGGGGCGGTGGTGCGCTACCTCATCGAGACGCACGAGCTGGATCCGGCGCGACTGGAGCTGGTGGGCCACGGCGCAAGCCGCCCCGTCTTCTCCAACAGCACCGCCGAGGGCCGCCGCCGCAACCGGCGCGTGGAAGTGGTGCTGCGCCCCGAGGCACCGGAGGGAGGACCGAGGATCGAAGATGGCGGATAGCGAACCTTGTCGCCAGCGGCTTCCTTTCTTTTGGCTCCCGCACGTATGGAAGACTTCTTCTCACCTGACTTCTCTCATCAACTCTCCGACCGGCTGCTGGCGGCGCGGACCGTCGTCGTTAGCGGGCGGCTGGACCAGCACGCCGCCGCACGGGTGACGGCCCAACTTACCGCCCTCGCCCAAACACCCGATCGCATCAGCCTCTACCTCAGCGCCTACGGCGACGACTTCGAGGCGGGGCAGGCGCTCTACGATCTGGTCCGGTTCGTCGGGCCGCGCGTGCGCGTGGTGGCGACGGGCACGGTGGCCGGGGCGGCAGTGATCGTTTATGCCGCGCCGCCCCGGCAGGAACGGTTCTGCCTGCCCAACGCCCGCTTCACCCTCAAGCGCCCGGAGCGCCGCGCCGCCCCCACCCGCGACCTGGAGGCCGAGGCCGAGGAAATCCGCCGTCTCCGCGAGCAGTTCACCCGCCTCCTGGCCGACGCCACGGGGCAGCCCCTCACACGCATCGAGGAGGACACGAGACGCCCCATCTCGCTCAGCGCCGCGGACGCCGTGGATTACGGCCTGGCGGGGCGGCTGGTGCAGCACGTGAACGAGATTTCGTGAGGAACCCGGTGGGTCTCAAGTGTGGTGCCGGCCCTGGCAGAGCGGTCAACAAGGGTAATCTGCGCAGGGTTGAAGCGAACGCCCCGGACCCGCCGGGTTTCTCCCCTATCCCCGTGGCGATTTTGGACGGCAGGCGTTAGATTGCAGCATCCTACTTTTTATCCTGTCTCCTCTCCCCTCATGACGCGCCTTTTCTTCTTCGCCCTGCTTCTTGCGCTCGCGTCCCTACCCGCCGCTGCCCAGCCTGCCGCTGACTACGACCTCATCCTCCGGGGCGGCACCATCTACGACGGCAGGGGCGGCCCGCCTTTCGTGGCTGACCTCGCCCTCAACGCCGACACCATCGCCGCCCTCGGCGACCTGCGCGGGGCGACGGGGCGCGAGGAGATCGACGTAGCGGGGCTGGCCGTAGCGCCCGGCTTCATTAACGTGCTGAGCTGGGCCACGGAGTCGCTCATCGAAGACGGGCGCTCGCAGGGCGATGTGCGGCAGGGCGTCACGCTCGAAGTGTTCGGCGAGGGCTGGTCCATGGGACCGCTCAACGCGGCGATGAAAAAGGAGATGAAGGCGGATCAGAACGATATTCAGTTTGAGATCGGCTGGACGACGCTGGGCGAGTACCTGGAATTTCTGGAGAGGAAGGGCGTCTCGACCAACGTCGCCTCGTTCGTCGGGGCCACCACCGTCCGTATCCACGAACTCGGCTACGCGAACCGTCCGCCGACCGAGGAGGAACTGGCCCGGATGCAGGCCCTCGTCCGCCAGGCGATGGAAGAGGGCGCCCTCGGCGTGGGCTCCTCCCTCATCTACGCCCCCGCCTTCTACGCCGGCACCGACGAACTCATCGCCCTGACCCGGGCGGCGGGCGAGTACAGCGGGATGTACATCTCGCACATGCGGAGCGAGGGTAACCGCCTCCTGGAGTCCGTCGATGAACTTATCGAGATCGCGCGCGAGGCCGACGTGCCGGCCGAAATCTACCATCTGAAGGCAGCGGGGCGCGAGAACTGGGACAAGCTCGACGCCGTGATCGACCGTGTGGAAGCGGCCCGCGCCGAGGGGCTGGCCATCACCGCCGACATGTACACCTACACGGCAGGCGCCACCGGCCTCGACGCCGCCATGCCGCCGTGGGTGCAGGAGGGCGGCTTCGAGGCGTGGCGGCAGCGGCTGGCCGACCCCGCCCTCCGCCCCCGCGTCGCCGAGGAGATGCGCACGCCGACCGACGACTGGGAGAACCTGCTGCTGGCTGCCGGGCCGGAGAAGACGATCCTCGTCAGCTTCCGGCAGGACTCGCTCCGCTATCTCATCGGCAAGACGCTCGCCGAGGTGGCGGCGATGCGCCGCACCTCGCCCGAGGAGGCAGCGATGGACCTGGTAATCGACGACAGCAGCCGCGTGGGGACGGTGTATTTCCTCATGAGCGAGGACAACGTGCGGCGGCAGATCGCCCTGCCGTGGGTCAGCTTCGGCTCGGACGCCGGCTCGATGGCGCCCGAGGGCGTCTTCCTCAACACGGGCCAGCACCCGCGCGCCTACGGCAACTTCGCCCGGCTCCTGGGTAAGTACGTGCGCGACGAAAACGTCATCCCGCTCGAAGAGGCCGTCCGCCGCCTCACCACGCTCCCCGCCGCCAACCTCAAGATCAAACAGCGCGGCGCCCTCACGCCCGGCTTCTTCGCCGATGTGGTGGCCTTCGACCCGGCTACGATCCAGGACCACGCTACCTTCGCCGCGCCGCACCAGTACGCCACGGGCGTCCATCACGTCTTCGTCAACGGCACCGCCGTCCTGCGCGACGGCGCGCATACCGGCGCCACGCCGGGCCGCGTGGTGCGCGGGCCGGGCTGGGAGGGGTGGAAGATGGAGGATTGAAGATCGCCAGGTGAATCAGCTTTTAGGGCCATCCCCTCGCCCCGTCCGTGGCGAAACCTGGCAGGAGGCGGCTTTGTCCAAGCGCCTCCACCCAACCCCGTCCATCCGTGC
>JAHEMB010000169.1 GCA_024643915.1 Rhodothermaceae bacterium
TGGGGCGGTGCGCAGGGGATGGACGAGACGGTCACGTCGCAGCAGTTTTTGATCGACTACGTCCGCGTCTACGCGCTGAAATAGGCAGCGGCCCCTGCTCTTTCTCCGATTATTTCACCATCACCACCCGCTGCACCTCCGCGCCCACGCCCTCGACGGCCAGGCGGCAGAGGTAGGAGCCGCTCGGCAGGGCCGCGCCGTCGAGCGGGAGCGTGTGGGCGCCGGCAGGGAGGAACGCGTCGGCGAGGACGAGGACGCGGCGGCCCAGTACGTCGAACACGTCGAGGCGCACGTTGCCCGGGTGGGGGAGGGTGAAGGCGAGGGTGGTGCTGTCGGAGAACGGGTTGGGGAAAGCAGGCGCCAGGCCGAGGCGCAGCGAGCGAGGCGTCTCGTCCTCGGCGCCGGTGGAGGTGGCGTCGGGGAAGAGGTAGCGGGAGGGAACGGTCATTTTGGGAAAGGCGCCGCTGCTCCACGAGAGGTGGGCCTGCGCCTCGCCCGTCTGTTCATAATACTCCACCTTCAGGTCATAACGCTTCCCCGCGTCGAGGCGGATGGGCAGGCTCGTCGTCTCCGTCACACCCTGATCTACCCACCGGTCGATGATGAGCTGCCCGTCGAGCCACACCCTCATGCCGTCGCTGCTGCGGGCGCTGAAGGTGTAGGTGTCGCTCGCGGGCGCCTCTAGCTGCCCCGTCCACCGGGCGCTGAAGGTGTCGCCGCCGAAGAGGAAGATCGGCCCCGCATTCCCCCAGTTGAAATTAATCTGCGGGTCGATGCGGGTAGCGGTGCGGCCCGTGAAGTCCAGATCGTTGAAATAGGCTGCCGTCAGGCCGTGCCTCTCATAGCCCTCTGCCTCCGCCACGCCACGCCCGTGAAAGTCGATCCAGTTGACGTTGAAGAGCCCGCCGTCGCCGGGGTTGCGTTTGAAGACGAAGAACAACTCGTGCGTGCCGCCGGGGTCGTCGATAGGCGTGGTCACGTCGCGGTAGCGTTGCCAGTTGCCCGTAGTCTCAACGAGGGCGGTGCTGAGGAGTGGCCCATCCGGCGCGTCCACCCGCACCTCTATTCGCCCACCCACGCCCGCCGAGGCCACGCGGTAGGTCACAAAGCCGATGTTTGTGAGGTTCACAGGGGTGAAGGAGATAAAATCGCCGTGGTCGATGAAGCCGATGTTTTCGCCCCCGCCGGCCGTGTCTCCGCTCGTCTCCACCTGCGTGCCCCCGTTGGTGGTAAAATGCTCGGCCTGGAGCCGTTTGGGGCGGAGGATGTGCTGCGCACGCGCCGTGAGCGGGTCGGGACCGGCGTCGGTGTAGCTCGCTTCGAGGACGTGGAAGACGTTATCGGCCTCGCCCCCGTGCCCCTCGCTCGCTGTGAAAGTGTCGGCACAGCCGGTGAGAGGGGTGAGCGGGTGCCCGTGGTCGTCGTGCCCGATGAGCGGCTGCACGTTCACGGCCTCGCAGGCGATGGTGCCGGCGGCGGTGCTCCCGTCCTCGGCATCCGTCACGCTGACCGCGAAGGGAATTACATCGCCCCAGTCGAAAAAGCCGCCGTCGGGCGGTTCCGTGAGGGTGAGGGTGGGGCGCGTGTTGCCGGCCGTGATGCGGACGCTGGCAGAGGCCGTATGCCCCTCACCGTCGGTCACAAAGAGCCGGGCCGTGAAGCCGCCGGCGTCGGTGTACGTGTGGCTGGCCGTCTCGCCCGTAGCGTCGGTCGTCCCGTCTCCGTCGAAATCCCAGGCGTAGGCCAGCACGTCGCCGGGGTCGGGGTCGAAGGAGCGGGCGGCGGAGAACTGGACGGTGAGCGGGAGGGGGCCGGAGGTGGGATCGGCGTCGATCATGGCCACCGGCGAGCGCGTGCCGCCCCGGAAGTCGATCCGCACGAGGCCGGCATCCGGGTTGTCGCCGCCGAAGCCGGCGCCCCATTCGATCACGTAGAGCGCCCCGTCCGGCCCCAACTCCATTGCGATGGGGCGGTGCAACTCAATCTCCGGGGCGAACGGGTTAATCTCGAGCACACCGCCGTTGTCGTCTAGCTTCACCTCGTGGATCCAGTTGCGCGACCACTCATAAATAAAGAACGTCTCGTCGTAGTAAGCCGGCAGCTTTCGCGGCGAGTCCAGGTCGGGATCGAAGTGGTAGATCGGCCCGGCCATGGCGGTGCGGCCGCCCCCGTTGGTGATGGCGGGCCAGTCCGTCGCCGGCCCGTAGGGATACCAGATCCATGCCGGTTGCGCTGGGGGCAATGCCTCGATCCCCGTGTTGTTGGGCGAGTCGTTGACGGGCGCGGCGCAGTCAAATAACGCACCGGCTGTGTTCGTCGCGAAGTCGTAGTCGCGGTAGGCGCGGTTGGGGCCGATGCAGTAGGGCCACCCGTAGTTGCCCGCCTCTCGCGCCTGGTTCCACTCGTCCAGCCCCTCAGGGCCGCGCGTGGCACTGGCGGCGGAGGCGTCGGGGCCTACGTCGCCCCAGTAGAGCCAGCCCGTAGCCGCATCCACGGCGATGCGGTAGGGGTTGCGCACGCCCATCACGTAGATCTCGGGCCGCCCCTGCGCGGCGTCCTCGAAGAGGTTGCCGGGCGGAAGGGCGTAGGTGCCGTCGGGTTGAGGGGTGATGCGGAGGATCTTGCCGCGCAGGTCCTTGGTGTTGGCAGCGGAGCGCTGGGCATCCCACGGCGCCCGCCCAGGCCGCTCGTCAATGGGGGCGTAGCCGTCGGAGGCAAAGGGATTGGCGTCGTCGCCGGTGGCCAGGAAGAGGTTGCCGTCAGCGCCCCACGCCATCGAGCCGCCCGCGTGGCAGCACTGCTCGCGGTTCACCGGGATCTCGAAAAGGATCTGCTCCGAGGCCCGGTCGAGGGCGTCGCTGGTGGTGGTGAAGCGAGAGAGGCGGGCGATGGAGGCTGTCCCCGCCGGGGCATAGTACAGGTAGAGCCAGCCGTTCGCCGCGAAACCGGGATCGAGAGCGATGCCGATCAGGCCCAGTTCGTTGCCCACGTAGACGGGGAGCGTGGCGAGGGTGCGCGTCTGGTCCATTGCTGGCTCGTAGACTTTCACCTTGCCACCGAGTTCGATGAAGAAAACCCGACCGTCGCCTGCCACGTCCAGATCAATCGGGTTCTCCACGTTCCCATCCAGCAGCACCTTCTCGAAATTGTCGCCGAGGGTGGTGCTGCAATCGCCCGCGACGGCGCCGGCGGACCAGCGGACGCCTTCGAGGAGGTGCTCGCGGAAAAGCGGCTCGTCGTAGGTGGCGATGGTATGGCCCAGGGCCGTGTACCACGCCCGCCCGCCCTGGTACGGCAGGCACCACGCGATGGGATGGTCGTGCCCCATCGTTCCGCCCTGGTACGTGCGCTCGTCGAGGGTGGCGAGGACGTGGACGTTGCCGCGGGGGTTCGTGCGGAAGCTGTACCACTCGTCGGTCCGGTCCCACCGCTTCGGCAGGTGCGCGCTGGACGGATGCACCTGATCGGCCACTTTGATCGTCCCCGCCCGCACATTCGGGTTATTCGGGTGGCTCTCAAAGTAGGCGCCGACGAGTTCGCCGTAGAAAGGCCAGCTATACTCGGTGTCCGCCGCCGAATGCACGCCCACGTAGCCGCCGCCCGCCTGGATGTAACCCTCGAAAGCGGTTTGCTGCACGGCGTTGAGGACATCCCCGGTGGTGTTGAGGAAGACGACGGCGGCGTACTGCGCGAGGTTCTCGCCGGTGAAGGCCCCAGCGTCCTCGGTCGCGTCCACCGCGAAATCGTGCGTGTCGCCGAGCGCCCGCAGGGTGGCGATGCCGGCGGGGATGGAATCGTGGCGAAAGCCCGCCGTCTTGGAGAAGACCAGCACCCGAAACGCTTGCCCCATCGCCGGCCCGGCGCCCAGGAAGAGGAACAGGAAAAGGAGGAGAACGCGAACGGCGTGTGAGCAGAAAGGCACGGCTTTTTTTAGAGATTTGGCTGATGTACGAGAAAAGTGCAGCGTCAGGAAGGAGGGTTGAACCGCAAAGAACGCGGAGGAGAGGCAGTATTCGCAAAGGCTTCTTCGCGCCCTTCGCGTCTTCTTGACCCACTCTGCGGTTCAATAACACGTCGAAGACACCGAAGACGTGGCTACGATGTTCGATTTCTAAGCATGATCTATACTTTAGGCTAAAGAGAACTCATTTCAACAGCACCATCTGCCGCGTATCGACGCCCAGCCCGTCGGCGGTGAGGCGGATGAGGTAGACGCCCCCCGGCAGGCCGGCCGCACCGAAGGCGGTGCGGTGGCGGCCCGGCGCTTTCGCCGTGGCCGTGAGGGTCGTCACTTCCCGGCCCAGGGTGTCAAACACCGCCAGGCGGACGAAAGCCGCGTGCGGCAGGGTGTATTCGATCACCGTGTCCGGGTTGAAGGGGTTGGGGTAATTCTGCAATAGACCGAAGCCATCCGGGTGCTCGCCCTCGTCCTCGGTGGACGTGGCGGTGCCAGGTTGCAGGGAGAATCGGTCGAGGTTGAAGCCGCTATCGAGGAAGCGGAGGCGGAGCGTCTGGAGGCCCGCTTCGAGCATGATGCCGTCTTGCTCCACCGTAGTCCACTCCTGATCGCCGCCCGTGGCATCGAAGACAATGGGGCCGGTGAGGTCTTCGCCGTCCACTTCGAGCTGGAGCGAGCCGCCGCTCGACGCCGAGGCCACGCGCACGCCCAGCCGGTACGGCCCGGCTTCCTCCACCTCAACCGTGTATTCGAGCCACTCGCGCCGGGAGATCCAGCCGACATAGCGGATGGCGGCCACGTCGCTGCCCGCGCCGATGTCCACGCCCTCGTCCTGCCGCATGGCATCGCCCGTGTTGACCGGGTCCAGGTCCAGGTACGCCTCGCCGGGGCCGCCCAGGTCGAAATACTCAGCCTCAATCGTGCCGGGGAGGGTGACGGGCTCAATCAGGTAGGGCGCTTGCGGGCAGCCCTCGCCCACCACCACCGCCTCCGGCTCGGTGCGCGTCTGCCAGCCCTGCTCGTCCACGGCCTCGGCGCTGACGGCGTAGCAGCCCGGCAGGGCATTCTCGAATGTTTTGCTCAGCCGCCCGCCGAGCGCTCGCCCGAGGAGGCCGTCGCCCTGGTAAAGGGTCGTCGTGCTGATTTCGCCGTCGGTGTCCGTGGCGGTGGCGGTGAGGGTAAGCGGCTCGCCGACGGGCACGGCGTCGGGCGCGGTGAGTGTCACCTCGGGGGTGGCCGTGTTGCGATAGACGCGCACGTAATCGACGAGCATCTGCTGGGGGAAAATGCTGTCGTCGATGCCCTGCTGCCCGCCCCACGAGCCGCCTACGGCGATGTTGAGGATGAGGAAGAAAGGCCGGTCGAACGGCCACGAGGGCCAGCCCGCCTTGTCGTTGAAAAAGGAAAAATATTTCTCGTCGTCGATAAAAAAGTCGATCTTCGCAGGCGACCACTCCACCGCGTAGACGTGGAAGTCCGTCTCGGCATCGGCGATAAAGCGCTCGCCGCCGCGCTGCGTGCCGTTGAGGTGGTTGTAGGCGTCGGTGTGGACGGTGCCGTGGATCGTGCCGCCGTTGAACCCGACGTGCTCCATAATGTCGATCTCGCCGTTATCGGGCCAGCCGCCGTTGCCGTAGACGCCGTCGGCATAGAGCATCCAGATGGCGGGCCAGGTGCCGCGCCCCGCCGGCAGGTCGGCGCGTATCTCGAAGCGCCCGTAGGTCCACTCGGCCTTATCGCGCGTGACGAGGCGGGCCGAGGTGTACTGGTTGCCCTGCCACAACTCCTTCCGCGCCTCGATGACGAGCAGGCCGTCTTCCACACGGGCATTTTCGGGGCGGGCCGGCGTGTAGTATTGGGCTTCGGCGTTGCCCCATCCGTTGCCGCCCACGTCATAGTCCCATTTTACTAGGTCAGGGAGGCCGTCCTGCTCGAACTCGTCCGCCCAGATGAGCTCCCAGGCCTGCCCCGTCGCCGGCAGGGCGATCAGCCCGCAGAGCACGAGGGACAGGACAAAACGTGAGGCTGCAAACACCTTTAATCGGTACCTCATTCTAGTTCTCTTCTTTTCACCGTGCTATCGCAGGAGCGTCATTCGGCGTGTCTCGTTATGGTCTCCTGCCTGGAGCGTGTAGAAATACAGCCCGCTTGGCAGGTCGGCGGCGTTGAAAGTGATGGCGTGCAGGCCGGCGGGGCGGTAGCCGTCCACCAGGCGTTGCACCTCGCGCCCCAGCACATCGAACACGCTGACACGCACGAGGCTGCCCTCCGGCAAGGCAAAGGCGAAACGGGTTTCAGGATTAAAAGGATTCGGGTAGTTGGGATAAAGAGCGAAGGTTGAGGGCACGGCCTCATCGAATCGTTTCCCAGCTGGGTCGGTAGAGCACGTCTGCACATTCGAGGCCACATCGTAGCTGAGGCTGGCGTGCATTACGCCGTCCACACAGAAGTTGACCGTGACCCCGCCTTTCTGCGTGGCCTGGGTGACGAGCGTCACGGCGCCGTCGGCGCCGGTGGTCCCGGAGGCCGTCTCGTTATAGCTGCCGCTGAAGGTGCCCGTCACCGTGGCGCCCTGGACAAGGCCACCCTGGTCGTCGTGGATCGTCACCGTGGTCGTGCCATACTTGCTCCCTTTGCCTGCGCCCTGCGTGCCCGTCGTCACCGAAGCCACGTACATGGTGGTCGGGGTACCGCCCCCTGAGGACGTGGCGCTGGCGGTGTTCGAGTACGCCGAGCTTCCGCTGCCGTTGAAAGCGCGGAGGCGGTAGTGGTAGGTGGTCGAGGCCGCCAGGCCGGCGTCGCTATAGGCCGTTGTGTTGGCGCTAATCTGCGCCACCTCGCTGAAGTTCGCGCCGTCCGTCGAGCGCTCGATCTTGAAGCCGTCCTCGTCCATGCTGTTATCTGTCCAACTCAGGTCGATAGTGCTGCTGGAGACGGCGGTCGCCGCCAGCCCGCTCGGGGCCTCGGGGGCTGTGCCGCCGCCCGTATCGACCTGGTAGCTGTCCAGATTGTCGAAATAGTATAGATCCCCGGTGGAGGTGTTCGGGGCGAAAAACAGGACGAGGTCGTTGACGGCGCTGCCCGGCGTGCCCGGGTCCGGCTGATCGAGGAGGTCGAAGGCGAGCCGTTCCCACGCGTTCTGTACGG